>DYDE01000023.1 GCA_020718065.1 Marinifilum sp.
AAAGCCGGTTCCGACCTGGCAAACAAGGTTAAATAAGGTCTTCTTTCGTTCGTGTTTTTATTGGTTGATTGAAAAAAACCTCCCAAAAGGAGGTTTTTTTTATATTGAAGAATAAATCTGATTAGATAAATTTGACTTAGCTGAAAACTAGGCGGAATGAGGAACTTTAGTATGTTCAATAATTGTATCAAAAATATTCAATTGTTCTATTCGTTTTTTTGAAAGTTTTTCATGATTATGTTTGTCTATATGTTCATTGTCAAAATTACAAACAAGAGCTTCTACAACTGTTCTTCTATTTTCAATATTACCTCCATTATGATAGAAATGATCCTTTGTAACAATATTAAATTTACTCCAAAACTTTTTTATCATTTCGTTTTCTCTCCAATCATTGTGATGCCATGTTGAAAGAATGAATTTAGCTTTAGTTTCACTTAGCAAATTAAATAAAAGTTCTTCATCTTTTTCTGTCCATCCATTATAGTAATCAACGTGTCGACCATAATATGGGGGATCGCAATAAATAATATCATTTTCTTTTGCAAGAGGAATAATTTCAGAAAAAGATTTGTTATAAAATATCCAGTCAGGTTCAGGTTGAATAATTTGAGAAACAGACTTGACCTGATTAACAATTTTAGTAACATATGCTTGTGCAAATCTATTTGGTTTTTTGCAAAAAGGAATATTCCAGTTTCCTTTACTTCCAAATCTCATCATACCATTAAACCCAGCACGAGAAAGAAAAATAAAGTCATAAGGAGAAAATTCTCCACTATTGAAACGTGTTCTAACTTTTAGATAATGTTCGTATCCATTGTTGTCTGCAATAGCTAATAATTCTCCTTCTTTTTCGAGATAGCTTTTCATCAATGATGCGGAGATTGTTTTTAGTTGAACACCTTTATAAAAATTAATTATGTGTGGATTAGTATCGTTTAGTATTGCTTTTTTATAAGTTGAATTAAAGGCAACAACACCAGTTCCTAGAAATGGTTCTATCCATTTACCCGTTACTTTTGGTGCGAGTTCCAAAATCCATGGGACTAATTTGGTTTTTATACCCTGACTTTTTATAGGAGGAATAATTATGCTCATTTCATTTTCTTATTAGAAGATTTAGCAACAATCTTTTCCCATAAATCTGTTCTACCTTTAAATTCCATGAAATCTTTTAGAGTTTTAATCTTTTGGGGGTTACCATCTTTAACCATAGTGGCCGAACCATAATTTATCCAGTACTCATCAAACCATTCTTCACCTAATTGACTGAATATTCCATTTTCATTTTTGAGATCTTTAATGTCGAATATTGAACCAATATTTGCAGTATTTCCCGAACCTTGTTTATCGCTGGCAATCTTCCATTTTTCAGCTGCAAAAAAATCAAAATCCTTAATAACAGATGTAATTGATTTGAGATTTTTAACAGTTGTAACTTCCCGTTCACCAACCTTTTTGTTTGGTGATTCATAATCTTCCAGAAGTTCTTGAACTTGATAAATTTCAGTTTCGGAAATATCATCAGAAAGGTCTGTTCTCGTATAAATAACACCTAAACAGTAATGTCCCGTATATTGATTGTATGGAAATTGGATATTTTTGTCCTTATCTCTTTCTTTGAAATAGGAACCATGACTTCCTAAAGTAAAACCAGCGGTTTTTTCATTTCTTCTGAAAGTTGTCTTAATGTCAAGAGCAAATTTTACCTCTTCATTTTTCTTGTGAACGAAAGTTAAGTCAGGATACCAGTTTTGTTTTTCTGCAAGAATGATTTTGTAATCTATACTATCAGCAAACTGCAATATTTGAGAGAAAATATGTATCTCAAGGATTTTAGAAACAATTTTTGTATCTGATGAAATTGTGTAGATATTCTTATAAACATCAATAAAGCCTTTTACAGACCAATCCCCATTTTCTGTAGATACGTATTTTTCTAATTTGTCTGCAAATTTGTTAAGTTCAATTTTAAAGTCAGATTTATATTTTTCCTTTTCCTCGATATTCATATTGCAAAGATAATAAAAAACGATTCCATTTTCAGTCAATTATTTATAAAAATCAAGCATCGCAGCATTATCAATTAAGTAGTAGTTTTTAAGATAAAATAACGTAGTACTTTTCTGTATAAAGTAACTATATTTTTTTCTTGTAACTTCAAAAAAACCACATTTTTAACATTCTCTTGCAATATTAATAAACCCCAATCTACCCTACGGCCAAACGATCCAACCCTTTTCCTGTTTGTCGCTTATCCATGGGTTTCCCACGCATCGCTCCCCTATATGAGATTTTATGCAGGCCTTAATCCATTCAGCACCCTCTTCATAGTTCGTAAATTTCATACTGCTGCAATAAATAAGATCGGTATTGTCCTTATAAACCTGATAAGAAGGCACAGGATATCCATCAACTATGTCTTTTTCTGTATTGACCATAATTTAATTGTTAAATTTATTAATATTCATCTACTTTCACCCAGCCATACTTTCGGCTAGAAAAATTTCAGCAAACGCTGTTTTATAACATCACGTTATCCCACTCCCCTACCCCATTATACCTTTATACCTTTTACCTTTCCCCTTTTACCTTTCCCCTTTTACCTTTTCCCTCCTAAAAAGGCTCATAATAATGCAATTCCCCGGTAGTGGCAGCAAACAGATCGGTGGTTATGCCCAGTTTTATCAGCGATTGTTTAAAACTGTCAGTTATAATATTAAAAGGTTTTTGAGCAGTTCCCTCATTGGTTATTGCTTTCTTATTGTTGAGATACAGTGCATTGTTGTAGCCATCGAGCACCGAAGCTTGTGTAGGGAAAGCCAACTGGCTGTGGGAGTAATAGGTGTTACCATCCTTGCCGATCCATTTCGACTGTATGGATTTGTTGAAAACACCGCAGGTAATTCCTGTAAAAATTCCAGCTTGTCCGTTAAGTATCACTGTGCTTTCATCGCCATATACCACATAAATCTTATCGCAGCCATCGGCATTAAAAATTGCACTGGCTTTATCAGTAGCAACACTATAATCAATAATCTGCATACCACCAGATGGGATCAACTGCCTGATAATAGGGTAATTATTGGCATCGGCACCATTCGCAACAGTCATATCAACCGTTCTTCTCAATCTTTGCAGGCGGTGGTCGAGACAAATTTCCACACCAACATCATAATTACCAACCAAAGCAGGTGTAAACCGTGCATTGGTAGAAAATTTATCAATTTGTTTGTCGCCTTTCAAAGTACTATAAGATGGGTAGTTTGCCATCCACTCTGTTAACATTCCTCCGTGTGTAATTTTATTATTGGGGTCATATACCCCCATGGTTAAATCGACCGTTGACTCATATTGTTTTTCATAAACATAGGTTGCCACTCCCCCACTCAATTGCTGGTTAAATTGATAATAAACACCTCTGTTTCTAACCGTGCAAAGCGGATTTGCCCTGCATAATTTCATGAAATTATTTAATGCGGTCAGATCATTGCTGTCCTTATAGTTCTTATCCACATGAGAAAGATTTCTAAACCAGGAAGTTTTTGCAGTATGGTTTAACATTGTCTTGTTACCAGTAGCAAGCACGGCATTTAATTCATTCATACGTTGGGTAACCATTGAAGAGCTTAAAAAGGAAGAGTAATCAGCAATATTACTTGTAAGAACCGAGCCAATAGCAATGGTATAAGTATTGCTGTCCTTGGGAATTATTTTCTGCAGTTCGGTTTGTATGCGTAGTTTAATATACTCAAAAGGATAGTTCAGTCCATCAACTTTAATGTAAGGATAAGGTCCCTGTTTGCAACGGAAATAAAATTCAGGAACAACAAAATGCCTGTTAATCGTCTTAAATTTGGGCAATATTTTTTTAAAAGCATCTATAAAAAACAATATTCTTGCTTCAATATCATTTTTAATTTCAGCAGCCGAGGTATCTTTGTTTATACCATCCCATTGCCCCACCACCCAAGGACAGTTTGGGTCGCTGATAATATTCTTTAAAAAAGAAGGTCCTGTATATAAGGACCAACCTGAAAAGTCTAATTGTTGCATAATTTTTTTTTTAAGTTCGTATTATTGAATTTTAATAGTGTCGGAGTATATTAATATAAACCAACTTATTATCAAATCATCACATCAATCATCAAAACTTTCTCCTTGCCACTTTCACCTCGTTCCTGTTCAAATCACCATACTCACATACACCTCATCTTCTTTGGTTTTTTCAAACCCTAATCTCTGGTATAGTCTTATAGCAGGATTATGTCTATGTACTTTCAGTGTAACTTTTTTCTTTTCTTCTTTTGCTTTTTCTATAATATCTTTCAAAATAGCAGTTCCAATACTTTGTCCCTGAAACTCATTATCAATGGTTAAATTTATAATATGGTAAGTTGTGCTCTTATCCAGCAACAATCTACCAATAGCTTTATCCCTGATCATCAAAATAAGGCTTTCAGCATTTGGAAATTGCATTTTATAAGCCATTTCCTGAGCAGCAAATTGAGTTTCAAGAATAGGTATCAGCATTTGTTCGGGCCACTGATATGCATTCAACTCATTGGTCTTGTATTGGAAAAATATCCTTTTTACAAAATCTGCGAACGTCTGGTCATCTTTTTTATAGGTCACCTTCATTGAAATATTAAATTATATTTTTAAACAAAGAGGAAATTGATGATTAGTTTTCAAATTTTTTCAATTTCCCCTTTTCTTTATGATGTATAAACTCGTTTTAAGTATTCACTATATATAAAGTTAACTGTTACATAATAAGATTTATTCTCTTGGAGGCCAATATCCGTATATGCACATAATAAAATTGAGTCCAAGGCCTGGTTGCATATTGTTATGTGCAGTTGAATCACCAGCTCCCACGCATGTACTATTAACATTTACACCCACCGTTCCTGCCAGGTTAAAATTGATATTTGATAAAACACCGGCATTCATAGTATCTGTATTTACTCTGGTACTGTATGAGCTACTACCTCTGGGAACAGCTGCCAAATAGTTGTTTAAAGGAGTATTTTTAGAACCTGCTATAGAAGCGCATTTGATATTTGCAGAAGCGTTAATAGTAATATTTTTTTCAACAGTAACAGCATTTTGTATTGTGTGATTATGCATAGGAATTTGATTAATATTAAGCGCAATCCCTTCATAGCCACCTGTCTGCCCTTGACTTCTTGGTGTTAATCCCTGAACAGAACCACTTGTAACCGGAATTCTTCCTCGTAAATCGGGCAATGCAAAGTTGACCCTGCCATCACCTCCAAATTGAGTTCCAATCAATGCATATACTGCAGAATATTGCACAATAGGTAATATTTGTCCCCAACAAAACATCCAGTTCATGGGAGCATAATTACCACCAAAGCATTTTATTTCACCTATAAATCCATCCATATTATTTAGTTTTAATTTATTATTAATAAAATTGTTTATAAAATTTAGAAATTGATATGATTAATATACGAAAATTGCTCTTAACCAATTATGGTCTTTCAGGATATACTCCTTCAATACAAATTATAAGGTTAAGACTCAGCCAAGGTTGCATATTGTCATGTGTACTGTTTCCTCCAACACCAGAACATTGACTTTGTACATTAACAGTAAGATCACCTGTAAGGTTGGTGTTAAGTGTTACAGCATTTGCATTCATGTTACTACCTGCACTTTCGTTAATATAGGTATTGAAGCCAGAAGTTGCTGCAAAATAATTGTTTTTGCATTCTACAGAATTTCCGTTTCTGGAAGAGCAATTAATGACTCCATTTCCACTTGGGGTAAGATTATTGGTAGTTGTTGCTACACTATTAATCTGATGATTATGAGCTCCTAATTTATCAACAGAAATTGTTTCTGATTCAGTACCATTTTTATCCCCTAGATTTCTTAAGGTCATACCTGCTCCCTGACCAGCACCGATCGGCACCCTGCATCTGAGATCAGGTAGCGCGAAGGTGTTTATTCCGTCGCCACCATAAGCATGTCCGATAATTGAATATAATGCCTGGTATTGAACTATATTCAATACTTGTCCCCAGCAGAACTGCCAGTACATTGGTGCAAAGGTACCTGAAAACCATTTAATTTCACCTATAAATCCGTCCATATGATTATTTTTTAATTTTTAATTAATACTTATTTTTATTATTTTTATGAAAATTAGCTTCTTGGTGGAAAATCGCCATTATAACAAATGATATAATTGACACAAGACCAAGGCAGCATATTGTTATGTGCGACAGACTGACCAACTATACTGGACTGACTTGCCACATGTACATTCAGGCTTCCAATGAGACTGGAATTAATCTCCAAAGCAGCAGAATTAAAATGATCTGTACTTGCAGAATTTGTAAACATATCTGTTCTGCTTGGCGAATTGGCTATAAAATTACTTACGGGGGTATCGCCATCCCCAGTACCAGCCATGCACTTAACTACTCCTGTTCCTGTCCCTCCCAGTGTATTTGTAACAGTAGTCTGATTGGTAATGGTGTGCAAGTGATTTGGAATTTCATGTGTTGTTAAAGCCACTGTTTCAGTTCCAACTTTATCACCAGCATACCTTGTTGTTAATCCGGGACCTGCGCCAGCACCTAAAGGACTTCTACCCCTCAGATCAGGTAAAGCAAAAGTGGTAATTCCATCACCTCCATATTGTGTTCCTAAAATGGAAAACAATGAACTGTAAGCGCTTATATTCAATTCTTGCCCATTGCATATAAACCAGTTTAGGGGTGCAAAATTCCCTGCAAAACATTTTATTTCTCCTAAGTATGCATTCATTTTTTTTAATTGATTTAGTTAATAATTATTTTAATTATGTTTATATATGATATTACAAACTTTTATCTTTGTTTTTTTTACCAAATAATTATGTTATTTAGTAACTTCATACCAGATATTCACCCCATCGCTTATATACATGCCAGAATAGGTTGTCATGGTTCCAGGATTTGTATGAGAATTTCCACTATTATCCCATATGGTGTTGCCAACTGGCGGCAATAATGTAATTGATGATACTTTTGAATAAAGGTATATTATCTTACCTGCTCCAGCTGATGCCGCAGTTGGAAAGGTAAATGTACAGCCTCCATTTGAAATGATAAGCCCATCACTGGTAGTAATCGTATAATTCGCATTCTGGGTACTCACTGATAATGAAGAACCAGCAGGTGCCTGCCAGGTTGCATTCCCTGTACCGTCAGTAGTAAGCACATTGCCACTAGTTCCACCACTTCCGGATGGTTTGATGTTTACTAAACCATTTGATACACTTAGTCCGCTATTTGCTGATAATGATGTAAATGCTCCAGATGAAGCAGTGGTAGAACCTATTGTTCCTGGAGCAGCCCAATTAATGCGCGCATTATTAAATGTACCTGAGGTAATTTGTGATGCAGGTAGCACATCAATATAGCTTGCATTTATAACTGTACCATGCCATGTTCCGGTTGTTATTGTTCCAAGAGTTACAAGATTTGCAGACCCGGTCCAACTTGATGTAAGATAACCAGCACTTGCATGATTTCCCCAACCATAAGCAGTATTCCAATTGGTAATGTTGGTAGCGGTAATTCCATTGGCAGCATGACCTGTACTCATCGCATCTGTTATTCCATATCCTGCCAAAGTAGTTGGTTTTCCTGTAATATCGGTCCATGCGGGTACCCAGCCAACCGGACGATATAATCCGCTGTGGTTGCCCCAACCATATGCTGTATTCCAATTTGTGATGTTAGTAGCGGTAATTCCATTTGCGGCATGACTTGTACTCATCGCATCTGTTATTCCATATCCTGCTAGAGTAGTTGGTTTTCCGGTAATATCTGTCCATGCTGGTACCCAACTAACCGGACGATACAATCCGCTGTGGTTGCCCCAACCATATGCAGTATTCCAATTTGTTACATTTGTTGCAGTTATTCCATTGGCTGGAGATGCAGAAAACAAAGGATCTGTTTCTGTGTAGCTGGTAAGGTATCCAGCACTTGCATGATTTCCCCATCCATAAGCAGTATTCCAATTGGCAATATTTAAAGTTGGTAAATTTGTTAAATTATTATAATCTGCAGTTTCAGCTGATTTTGCATTCAAAGAATAAGGAACAGATAGCAATTGACTGGTGCCTGTAATTGTATAATTAGTACCACCGGTTGGGTCTGTTTCAGTTTTAATAAAATATGGACCATTTGCCCAGTTTATAGTTGCAAAACCTGCACCAGTACCTATTTCAATACTTACCAAACCATTAGCATTGGTGGTTGGTGTTTGGGTTTCTGTATAAACAACTGCTCCACTTGCGGATCCCTGCAAAATACTTATTTGCATCCCTATAGTAGTGGATGTAACTAAAACACTACCACTGTTACGGATAACTGCCTGATAACTCATTTTCTGAGGACTTTGCGCCTTAACTGATATAAGGTTTAAGGTGAAAGTTAAAAGTATCATTAATGATACTACTATTTTTTTTGTAATTTTTAAATTCATATTTTTAGATTTTAATTGTATTGTTGTTTTTAATTTGACTTAATATAATTTTCGAAATTTCCAGAGTAAGCAATAACAATGATTGAAATTCAGCAATTTTTATTTTTTTTTGCTCATTGGCTTTTAAAAGAATCGAACGTACTTCTATGCAAGCACCCACAGCTTTATATAAATAAATCCTAAATTCATTATTTACTTTTCTTTCATTACTTTCTTCAATATTATTCAAAATGGATTCAGAAGCTCGTCGTAGTTGATCTTTAAATTCAACATCTTTGTTTTCCTCGCATAGACTATAACTATTTGCAATCAATGTCCGCACTTTTTGCCTTAACATAACATTATCATTTACTTCCATTTTAACTACCATTTAATGATTTTGAAGATTTTAATTTCCTGATTTGATTGATTGACTTTCAGAAAATAGGTTCCTGAAACAAGATCATTCATAGATATGGTTGTTTCATTGCTTTCAATATTTCCTGCTTTGATATTTTTTCCACCAGAATCATATAATTGAAACATCATTGCTGAAAGATTAAAATTATCTACTTTCAATATTAGAAAATCTGTTGCAGGATTGGGGTAAACACTGCATTGTAAAGAAATGCCATTAGCCTCTTCTATACCTATAACTACTGAAATTTCAAATGGCTGTTGCACTCCTTCAGCAACCGAACCATTAGAACCTGTGTTTGTAAGGTAAAAAGTTTGACCTATTGTATAACTCACCGAACCACCTGTCCCACCTGCATTACCACCAGCGACTGGTACAGTTTCCTGTGCATTAACAGTTGAAAGGGAAAAGGTAAAAGATAAAAGCAGAATGAGAAGATACTTTGTGTAATGTATTTCTTTTCTTTTATCCTTAAGTGTTTTGTAATAATTTTTTAATTTCATTTGTTACTCCTTTTTTTATTTTAATTTTAATCAGCCCCAAAGTAATATCAAAAAAACATAAAAGTCAATGTGTAAAACACCCTTTTTTACAAGAAAAACACCCCCCCTCTTTCAAGAAAAACACCCCCCTTAAAGGGGGGTGTTTTTCCCGTACCTCATTCTATAGTTTTTTATTATCTAGTAATTGTACAATAAAAATAAAATATTCTAAATAAAAATAGATATTACAGGAAGTATTTGTTTATTATTTCATATTGGATAAGTATTAACTGAGCTTACTCATTAAAATTCAAATTGCAAAAAATGCAAAACGTATTACAAAAAAGTCTAGATAAAAAAGACGAAAAAATTGTAATTTTATTGTTTTCTATTCCCTTTTAAATAAGAAATACAGAGAAGAAAAAATGTATAACTATTGCAATAAGTACGTTTAATGATGTATTATACTTGTAAACACGATTCAATATAAATTAAACAGAATAAAAAATATAAATTTTATTTAGAAAAAAGAAATAAACAGATATTAAAATGATATGAATTTAGAATAAAAAAGCGTTCATCGTTAATATCTTTCATTAACTCTGCAATAAAAAACGATGTAAAGATAAATGCTAAGATTAATGCTTACTTTATTTTTAAAATTTCCTTTAACATTGCTTCTATTTCAGCTTTTGACTGGGATCTGGCTCCTAAAATATAACTTTGATTGCCACTTTTGCTCTCTATGCTTATCAAACCAGACATCATAACTCTTTGGTCAATATGCATGCTTTTATTTTCAATAGCCTTATTTATTATGTTTACAATCTTATCATATTCTGTTTGGGTAAGTTTTATGGTTTTAGGCTGACCACCGCTGTATTCACCGCTTGAACTTTCTTTAGGTGTAATTGGTTTGTATTCTAATTCTAATTTATTAACAATATATGTGTTGTTGCTGCCATCTGAGTATAAATATCTGATATTATCCTTGGTTTTACAATTGCTCATACTTAAAAAAATCAAATTAATAATTATCAGTGGATATAAAACTGTCTTCATTTTTATTTTTTTTAATATTTTATTTGATAAGTCCATTTTGATAAACATAAAAACATTTATTTAAATTTAATCAAATATAAGTCAATTATAAATTCGATTATAATAAATTATTTTCTTTTTTTTCATAATGTGTCAATGGTTTTGCTATGAATAGCTATTGCAAAATAATATATAAGCAAAAAATCAGGTTTTATTAAAAGGTAAAAACCATTAAACTATCTGTAAGTTATAATATCGTACCTAAGATAAAATAAGACGATTATTATAGCGATTACATATATTTCATTTTAACAAGCTCTACTTTATTATTTTTTTTATATAAATTTTCAAAATTCACTTTATGAGAAAGATAATTATTTATATATTCTCCCTGATGATAATTATTAATGCTCAATCGCAACAAATACCTAAAGAATATACAGGTATAAGAACTCCTATAGCTCCTAATATTGATGGTATTTTTGATATAGGAGTTTGGGAAAAAGCAAATATAGTGAATGAAATGACACAACGCGAACCTATTGAAGGAATAAAAGCCACTTATGGGGTAGATATACGATTATTGTATGACAACAATGCTGTTTATGTGTTTGCTCAATTGTATGATAATGCTCCTGACAGTATAAGAAAAGATCTAGGTTCAAGAGATGACGGTAACATTATTGCAGATAAATTTTATATCGGATTCGATACCTATAATCGTCTGGATGCATATGTCTTTGGCGTAACAGCATCTGGAGTTCAATACGATTATAGAGATTCTGATCCAACATACGATGCCGTGTGGCAAAGTGCTGTGAAGATTAATAACAAAGGTTGGGCTGTTGAAATGAAAATACCTTATTCAGCAATTCGATTTCCTTCAACTCCCACACAAGAGTGGGGTTTTCAATTAATCAGAATAATTACAAGAAATCAGGAATATGACCAATGGGCATTAACACCAAAAACCTCATCAAACACAAGATTGTTATGGGGTAAACTGAAAGGACTTTCAGATATTTCTGCACCTTTGCGTCTTTCAATCACACCTTTTTTTACTTCCTATGTTGAAAAAGCTCCAACTTTTAATGCTAATAATACTGTTACTTATGATTATTCATTTTCGTACAATGTAGGCGCAGATTTAAAATATGGAATTGATGAAAAATACACATTGGATCTAACACTCCTCCCCGATTTTAATCAAGTGCAATCAGATAATAAAGTTAAAAATCTCAGCTATCAGGAAGTAACGTATAATGAAAACAGACCATTTTTCAAAGAAGGTACTGAATTATTCAACATAGATGGGATGTTTTATTCGCGCAGAATTGGCAAAACCCCAAGTGGTTATGATGATGTGTCCTCAGAATTAGGCGAAAATGAAATTATTAAAGAAAACCCTTCAAAAACAAAGTTATTAAATGCTGTAAAAATATCAGGAAGAGGAAATACAGGTTTAGGAATTGGCTTTTTTAATGCAGTAATCGATAATACTTATGCAACAATAGAAGATCAGGATGGCAATACTCGCAAAGAATTAACTGAACCTCTAACAAATTATAATATACTTGTATTTGATCAACAATATAAAAATGATGCTTCATTTCATTTTATAAATACCAATGTGATAAGAACTAAGAAATATGATAACGCAAATGTATCAGGTTCTGGGTTTACACTACCTATTATAAAAAACAAATATGCATTTGATGGTTTAGCAGTATTAAGTCAAAAATTTAAAAGAAATGATACCCTTGCAAATACTTTTAATGATGAAATGGGGTATCGTTATTTTATTGGTGGACGAAAGATATCAGGAAATTTTCAGTATGGTTATTCACATTCATATATAAATAAAACTTTTGATTCTAAAGATATAGGTTATTACGTAATTGGAAATAAAATGAAAGAAAGAGTTTATTTTGTTTATAATATATATAAACCTCATAAATACTATAGAGAATCATATAATAGTATTGCTTTTGATTATGTAACAAATCCGGCAACTAAAAAAGTTGTTTTCAATCAAATAGGTTTGGACTTATTATATGCAACACTTAATAATTATTGGGTAGTAGGCGTGAGTGGAGTTTTAATCCCTTTTAAATATTATGATTATGATGAACCAAGAACTGCTGAAAGATTCTCAAGAGGTTATAGATACTACTTTGTTAATGCAACATTAAATACCGATGTGCGCAAATCTCTTGCTATTGATTTTTATATCAATTATGGCAATTTTACAGAGAAATTTAATGGTTGGGAATTTATCGTCATACCAGGAGCTCGTTATAAAGTAAATGATAAAATGCAGATTAAATATAACTTTACTTACGATGACGATACATACAATATTGGTTATGCCGATACTGATGAGAATAGCAATATAATATACGGAGGAAGAGAACTTTTTACCATCACCAATAGTTTGAATTTTCAATATATTTTTAAGAATGATATGTCGCTTAATTTGATATCTCGTCATTATTGGAGAACTGGAGATTATAAACAATATTACACCCTTGAGCAGGATGGCTCTATTACAGAAAATTATGATTATAATATAAATAATAACTTTAGTTACAATGCTTTTAACATTGATCTAATTTATTCATGGCAGTTTGCCCCAGGAAGTAATCTTTCATTTGTTTATAAGAATGCAATTGAAACTGAAGAAAATGCAATTGAAAGCAAATTCTTTAAAAATTTCAGTAATACGATAGATTCACCCCAAACAAATAGCTTTTCTGTAAAATTATTGTATTATTTAGACTATAATCAGGTTATGAAAAAAAAGAATAAAATAGCATAATAATAAATAAAAGTATTCCCAGTATCAATTAATAATTGATGCTCACTATAAATTCCATTCTTTTCATGTTAATTAATTTAGATTAAGAGGGGCTTTCCGTAAGGAAGTTCCTCTTTTAATTTTAAACTCTTAAAGTTAGAAAATAAGACATAATATTTTTAAACATAAAAGAGAGGCATTAACAATACCTCTCTTTTAAATTTATGTTATAAAGCTTCGTTCTTAATTGTTTTTAATTCTCATTTTGTAAAATGATCGGTAAACAAAAAATAAAGCTATAATAAAAAAAGCACCTCCAACAAAAGGAGCTATATCACGAAAACTTGCAGAAATTGCTATTTCCATTGCGAGCAAACCAAATAAAGTAGTAAATTTTATTATTGGGTTTAAAGCAACAGATGAAGTATCTTTAAAAGGGTCACCAACAGTATCGCCAACAACAGTAGCATCGTGAAGCGGAGTACCTTTTTGTTTCAAATCAACTTCAACTACTTTTTTTGCATTATCCCATGCACCACCAGCATTTGCCATAAAAATAGCTTGAAACAAACCAAATACTGCAATAGAAATCAAATAACTAACAAAAAAAGATACAGGAGCATTAGATTCTCCCGGAGCTGACATAAAAGCAAAAGCCAAAGCAAAAGAGAAAATAGCAATAAAAATATTTAACATTCCTTTTTGAGCATATTGTGTACATATTTTAACAACTTCCTTAGAGGATTTAATATCTGCTTTTTTAGGAGCATTAGGATCAAGATTGATATTTTTCTTTATATATTCTACTGCACGGTATGCACCAGTGGTAACAGCCTGCATAGAAGCACCGGTAAACCAATAGATAACAGCACCACCACAAAGAAAACCAAGAATTGTATATGGGTTTAAGATATTTAAAACCGTTTCAGGTGCAATTCCTAACTCTTTCTGAATAACCAAGATAAGAGAGAAAATCATAGTAGTAGCTCCCACAACAGCAGTACCAATAAGCACAGGTTTTGCTGTTGCTTTAAAAGTATTACCTGCTCCATCATTAGCTTCTAACAAATGTTTTGCATTTTCAAAATCTGGTTTAAAACCAAAGTCTTTTTCAATTTCTTCAGAAATATTTGGCGTTTCTTCAATAAGAGATAATTCATAAACCGATTGTGCATTATCAGTAACTGGTCCATAGCTGTCAACAGCTATAGTTACAGGTCCCATACCCAACATACCAAATGCAACCAAACCAAATGCAAAAACAGAAGGATAAATCATAAAAGCATCAAGACCATATGTGCTGGAAAAATAAGCAATAAACATCAGAACAAAGAATACCATTCCTTGCCAGAAAGCACTAAAATTACCTGCAACCAAACCAGATAATATTGTGAGAGAAGCACCACCTTCTTTAGAAGCCTGAACCACTTCGTTAACGTGAGCTGATTTAGGACTGGTGAATATTTTTGTAAATTCAGGAATTAAAGCAGCGCCCAAAGTACCACAACTGATGATTGTAGATAAAACAATCCAAAGATTAGGAGATTTTGAACCAATACCAGATGTTGGACCAACCATTAAATAGCTAACTGCAAAGGTAACCAGAATAGACAGAATAGAAGTAATCCATACAAGATTGGTTAAAGGTCTTTCAAAATCAAGATCCATTTTATTGGAATATTTTGCTTTGCTAAAAATATCATTAATCCAAAATGCAGTAATAGAAGTAATAATCATTAAAACACGCATTGCGAATATCCAGGTTATCAACTCAGCCTGGTTACCAGGAAGAACAGCTAAAACAATAAAAGAAATCAAAGCCACACCAGTTACACCATAAGTTTCAAAACCATCAGCAGTTGGACCAACAGAATCACCGGCATTATCGCCAGTACAATCGGCAATAACACCAGGGTTACGTGGATCATCTTCTCCGATTTTAAATACAACTTTCATTAAATCAGAACCGATATCTGCAATTTTAGTAAAAATACCACCTGCAATTCTCAATGCACTAGCACCCAAAGATTCACCTATTGCAAACCCAATAAAGCTTGCACCAGCATATTCTTTTGGAACAAGAAGTAAAATAATAAGCATCATTATTAATTCAACGCAAATCAATACAACTCCAATACTCATACCTGCATTTAAAGGGATTCGCAATAATTTTAATGGCTTTTTCTCTAAAGAGGCGAATGCCATACGACTATTTGCAAATGTATTCATTCTAATACCAAACCAAGCTACACCATACGAACCAAGAATACCAATAACAGTCCAGCTTAAAATTAAAGCTACACCACCAAATCCAGTTTCTTTAAGGCCTCCAAAATAGAATGCTATACAAGCAGCAATAAATAAAAACAATACAATTAAGAATTTCCCTTGTTGTAAAAGATATGTTTTACATGTTTCAAAAATAACATTAGAAACTTCAAGCATAGATTTATGTGCTTTTAATTTTTTTACAATTACATATTGATAAAATCCAAATGCCAAACCCAGAATACAAATAATAAAACCCAACATCAACAAATTTGTTTGAGATGAAGTTAACTCAGGCATTTTCAAATCCGCCTCACTTGCGAAAGTAAGTATTGGAAATAATGTTAGTAATACAGCTAATAACTTTTTCATATACAATTTTATTTAATTAATTGATTTTTTTTTGTAAAATACAAAATTAAAAATATTAAGGAATAAAAAAAATTTTGCTATATTCTAATAATATATATACACTAATTAAATAACATTGATTTTAAACACAATACGTTTAGTTATAAAAAAATTGAAAAGAATGTTAAATTATTAGTAATTTTATACCTTTAAAAAATAAAAATAAAATTTAAGCTTATTTACTTGAAGGGATGGACAAAATAAAGCTTGAAATTCTGGGAATATCTTATAGTCAATCGCAAGCAGGTGCATATGCCCTGATTCTTGGAGAATCAAATGGAAAAAGAAGACTACCTATAATTATTGGGGGGTTTGAGGCACAATCTATAGCTATAGAACTTGAAAAAATGAAACCCAGCCGTCCGCTTACTCATGATTTATTTAAAAATTTTGCCACAACTTATAATATTGATGTTACAGAAGTTGTTATTTATAAATTTGTTGAAGGTATTTTTTTTGCAAAACTTGTTTGTTTTGATGGTATAAAAGAAATTGATATTGATTCACGGACATCTGATGCTGTAGCAATAGCAGTTAGATTTAATTGCCCTATATACACTTATGAATCTATAATAGTTTCAGCAGGTATTATACTTGATGAAGAGACAACTGATATTCATTTAAGCGATATTAAACCAGAAATTGAACAAGAAGGAGAAAATGAATATGATAATTTTTCAACCAAAGAGTTGGAAGACCTTTTAATGTCAGCAATTGATGAAGAAGCATATGAAAAGGCATCTCTTATAAGAGATGAATTAAAAAAAAGAAAGCAAACAAATAAATAAAAAATCTTTGGTTTCGTGTTTTAATTAAATATACTCGAAACAATTATCTATTTTTTTATATAATTTTAATTAAATTTAATGAAACAGTACCTAGAATTAATGGAATATGTGCTAAAAAACGGCACAAAAAAAGAAGACAGAACAGGTACAGGGACATCGAGTATATTCGGATACCAAATGAGGTTTAACCTGAATGAAGGTTTTCCTTTGTTAACAACCAAAAAACTTCATCTTCGTTCAATTATTTATGAATTATTGTGGTTTTTGAAAGGAGAAACAAATATTAAATACTTAAAAGATAATGGTGTTAAAATTTGGGATGAATGGGCTGATGAAAATGGGGAGCTAGGACCAATATATGGGCATCAATGGCGTTCATGGAGTGCAAATGGTAAAAATATTGACCAAATATCTCAAATTATTCATCAAATAAAAACCACTCCGGATTCAAGGCGAATTATTGTAAGTGCATGGAATGTTGGCGAAGTAGAGAAAATGGCATTACCTCCTTGTCATGTTATGTTTCAATTTTATATTGCAAGTAACAGACTTTCTTGTCAATTGTATCAAAGAAGTGCAGATATTTTTCTTGGCGTTCCTTTTAATATTGCCTCATATGCACTATTAACTATGATGATTGCCCAAGTTTGTGATAAAATACCTGGAGATTTTGTTCATACTTTTGGAGATGCTCATCTATATCTAAATCATATGGAGCAAGCAAACCTCCAATTAAAAAGAGAAACAAGACCTCTTCCTAAAATGAACATTAATCCGAATGTAAAAGACATATTTTCTTTTAAATTTGAAGATTTTGAATTAACAGAATACGATCCACATCCACATATAAAAGCACAGGTCGCAGTATAAGAAATATTGTTAATAAGAATATAAAGTTATAATTAGTAAAAGTTTGAAAAAAACCATATCAATAATAGTAGCAGTTGCACAAAATAATGCAATTGGAAAAGACAATAAATTACTTTGGCATATTTCTGAAGACCTGAAGCGTTTTAAACAACTCACAAGTGGAAATACAGTAATTATGGGCAAAAACACATACTATTCATTACCTAAAAGACCTTTGCCAAACAGGACTAATATTGTAATAACAGATATCACAAATGAACAGATAGATGATTGCTTAATGGTTTATTCTATTGAAGAAGCTATAAGTAAATGTGATGATAATAAAGAAAACTTTGTAATAGGTGGAGCTTCAGTTTACAAACAGTTCTTACCTATTGCCGATAAACTTTATTTAACAAAAGTTCATAAAGAATTCGATGCAGATTGTTTTTTCGAGGATATAAATATAAATGATTGGAAACTTATTAGCAAAGAAGATTGCAACAACGATACTCAAAATGATTTTACATATTCATATCTGATATATGAAAAGCATAAATTATAATAGTGTTTAGCTTTTCAGAGAATTTGCTTAAGGTTTTTATTCAAAAATAATACATTATATTATTGTATATTTTATTATTATTTTTACTAACAAAAATATATTATAAAAAAATCAAATATTAAGGAGGATTTATGGGTATAAAGTATCGTTTGACAATAATGAATTTCTTACAATTTTTCATTTGGGGTTCTTGGCTGATTTCAATTGGAGGCTATTTAGGGGGTACTCTACATTTCACCGGTGCGCAAATAGGAGCTGTTTTTTCTACTTTAGGTATCGCTTCTTTGTTTATGCCAGCTATAATGGGCATTATTGCCGACAAATGGATGAATGCTGAAAGGGTATTGGGACTTTGTCATATTCTTGGTGCAGGTATGTTGATATGGGCTTCTACAATTACTGACCCCAGTATGTTTTTTTGGGTAATGTTGTTGAATTCTATGTTTTATATGCCTACTATTGCATTAAATAATACTGTTTCATATAACATATTGGAGCAAAAAGGTTTTGATATCATAAAAGTTTTTCCACCAATCAGGGTTTGGGGAACAATAGGCTTTATTGCGGCAATGTGGGTTGTTGACATACTTGGATGGAAATCCAATAATATGCAACTAATATTTAGTGCAGTATCAGCATTGATATTAGGTTTATACGCTTTTACAATGCCTTCTTGTCCGCCAGTAAAATCCAATACAAGCACATCGCTGCTTGCTACATTGGGTCTTGATGCTTTTGTTTTATTCAAACAAAGCAAAATGGTTGTTTTCTTTTTGTTCGCTATGTTTTTAGGTGCTGCATTACAAATAACCAATGCTTTTGGAGGTTCTTTTTTAGAAAGCTTCAAGATTACACATCCTGGTACATTTGGAGTAGAACATCCAATTTTGCTACTTTCTATCTCGCAGATATCTGAAACACTTTTTATTCTAACCATTCCTTTCTTCTTAAAAAAATTCGGTATTAAAAAAGTAATGCTCATTAGTATATTTGCTTGGGTACTTAGGTTTGGTATGTTTGCTGTTGGTAATCCTGGCAGCGGTTTGTTTTTATTAGTTCTTTCTATGATTATTTATGGTATGGCTTTCGATTTCTTCAATATTTCTGGTTCATTATTTGTTGAAAAAGAAGCACCTTCTAAAATGAGAGCAAGTGCACAAGGTTTATTTATGTTTATGACAAATGGTATTGGCGCTATGTGTGGTGGCTATGGTGCTGGTTTAGTTGTTGATCATTTCACAACAAATGGCATTACAAATTGGCAAAGCACTTGGTTTGCATTTGCAGCGTATGCTTTAGCATTAGGAATCATTTTCCCATTTGTATTTAAATATAAACACAAACCCGAAACATTAGAAAACATTCAACATTAATAATTTGCATAATAATATAACGAATAATAAAAACCAATAAAACACATGAAAAAAATAACTTTTAGTCTAATCATTGTTATGATGATTAATTTAGGATGTTTAGCCCAAAAGAAGACATTCTTTGATTTTAAAACAACAACACTTAATGGGGAATCTTATGATTTATCCCAGTTAAAAGGGAAAAAAGTATTGGTTGTAAATACGGCCTCAAAATGTGGACATACTCCACAATATAAAGACCTGGAAGATTTATACAAGCAGTATGGTGGGGATAAGTTTGTAATCATAGGATTTCCTTCAAATGATTTTCTAAAACAAGAACCCGGAACTAATGCTGAAATAATAGAATTTTGTACAAAAAATTATGGTGTTACTTTTCCGATGATGAGCAAAATATCAGTTAAGGGTAAAAAAATGGATCCAATATATAAGTGGTTGACCTCTAAAAAAGAAAATGGAGTGATGGATGCTAAAGTTACCTGGAATTTTCAGAAATTTTTAATTGATGAAAATGGCAATCTTGTGGATGTAGTTGCCCCAAGTGAAAACCCCAAATGTGAAAAAATTGTAAATTGGATCAATGAATCAAAAAAATAAAAAAATAGAATTTATACTTAATACAATTTTGTAAAAGAAATAATTATTATTTAAAATAAATCATAAAAAAAGAAGCTGCCTTTTCTGACAGCCTCTTTGCTTTATTAAATATACATTTATTTTACATTGAATTTACGAGTAATAGTGTTTTCACCATTTGTAATTGTTGTAATATAAATACCAGAAACAACATCGCTCATATCTATTGTCATTTTAGAATTGGTAATTGTAATGTTTTTTATTTCCTGTCCCATTAAATTGGTAATTTTAATGTTACCTTTTTCTGTAGCATTTAAATAATTAATATTCAATTTTTTGTTAAAACAGAAAACATTAATGTTCTCTTGGGTAGTATTTTCATTAATTCCTACTAAACCTTCTCCAGCGTTTATTGCAGTATTTGGAGTTGATTTATAAGCCCAATCCATAACAGTAACAGTTGCCCCATTTTGCGGAATTGCAGTAAATCTAATCCAGCCATATACAACATTTGTACCAATTTTAAAATTAACAGCTGCATAATGAATTTGACCATCACCAAAATTTCCATAAGGAGTGCTATTCCACGTAGAAGCTAATATCATTTGTGTTGGGCTGCTTGCCCAATTTGTTAAAGCTGGTCCAATAGGATTTCCTAATGCAAAAGCCTGAGCATAACCAAAACTAGTGTATGCTACAGTACTTCCAGCAATAAAATTGTTTGCACCATTTAAATTGTTTAAATTTGTTTGATGTCCTAAACGGGTTTGAACTTGAAAATCCATTGTACTATTACCATCCATGTCAATATCAAAAGTTTCAGGGTTTCCAGTAAGAACTCTATCTGGAATAACGTCATGATATACAACCTGTGATTGTAACGAACCTATTCCTACAACGCTAAGAGCAACAGCAGAATAAGCTTTAATTTTGTTTTGTAAAGAGGTAGATTTTTTCATAATAAAATTTTAATTAATTTGCAAATATGGCTGCTAAATTATAAAAAATATATTTATATACAAAATTATTTAGATATTTTATTTCGGTACAGTTTTTTATCAATTACATACAACATTTCCGCTTCATTTAGTTCATTAGGTAGAAAATCAGAAATTTTCTTAATTTCAGTATTTGGATTGTTAATTAAATCTGAATAATTTAAGAAAAGAATTTCAACTTGTGGTTCTTTTTCTGACCAAATTTTTACTTTATCTAATTCTTTTTTAAACACTTCTGCAATTGCTGATGAATATGTAGTAACGTCTTTTTTTCCTAACATCTTTTGTTGCGACATCATAATTTCCTCTATGTTTCGCTGCATAAAAATTACTTTATAATTAAAATCAGTAGGTAAATATTGAAGTAATTGAGCAATTACTTTTATTGCTTTTCCCTTTGCTTCAACTACCCATGAATTGTCTTTTGCCAAAGATTTCACTTTTTCATATTCAAAATAACCTTTTGGATTATTATCATCAGGTTCTCTAATGTTATCAACAAACAATTCAATACCACCAGCCTGTAGTATTTGCATCATCATAGAAGTGCCTGAGCGTGGTAATCCTGATACAATTGTAATTTGTCCTTTCATAATTTCATTTAATATATTTGAATGGAGTTCTAATTTCTCAGTATTTTTTATATGAGAACTATATATTTTAAGCAACCAACGTCTTGCTTTATAAAACTTTGGAGCCATTAAAAGACATATTTCAAATGCATTTGCAGCCTCACTGTATTTTTTCATTTTATAAAATACAATTCCTAAATTATAATGTGAAGGCGCATAATGATAAACCAAACCAATAGCTGTAAGTAAATTATCAGCTGCTTCTTCAAGCATCCCTTTATTTAAAAAACATACTCCAAGTCCATGAAAAGCTGATGAACATTCATCATCTATAACTAAAGCATTATTAAATGCATTAATAGCATCATCCATTCTGTTTAATTGAGAATATATTCTGCCTAGCTCAAGTTGTACTCCTTGAGATTCAGGATTTAGTTTCTCTGATTTTTTAAGTAATTCAATGGCTTTTTCTAAATTATTTTCATATATAGATAAAATGCCTTCTAATAAATCAACATTAGCAAAAAATGCTTCATCAAGACTTCTAAGATTGTTTATAACACCTCTTGCTTCTTCAAAGCGTTTAACACGCATATAGCTTCTGGCGAGCTCTATATTATGCCGAATGTCTTTATTATTTCTTTTATACAATTCTTCAAATATTGGAAGTGTTTTATCAAAATACTTCCTAGCATTATAAGCTTTAGCGAGATTATATTGAAGCTCATCTTTGGCTTTTTCCATTGCTTTATTTTTATCTTCACCGGGATCTTCGATATAACCCAACTCAACCAATTGCTTTAATGCTTCAGCTGAAGCAATAGTATCTTCTTGATCATTTTCTGAATGAGTTCCAAAATCTCCCTCAATATCTTCCCAACTTTCAATATAATCAGGCTCATTTTTATTTTTAAATACATTCAATAGAACTTTGCCATCCATATCTTTTCCAACTGGCAAACCAAATAAATGTAATATTGTTGGTGTAATATCTAATAAAGTAGCACCATAAATTCTTTCATCTTTCTGAATACTATCTCCACTTATACAAAAAACGCCATAGGGATTGTGGTCCAAAGCTGGTGCAGGACCATATTTAGGTAAAGCTGTTGATCTCATTTTACCTGAATAAAAACCGTGATCTGAAGTGATAATTATAGTAGTATCTTCTCCTGCAAGTTCAACTAATCTTTCTAACATCATGTCATGAAAGATATAAACACCTGATATAACATCCTTATAAACATTATAATCAAAATCAGAAACACCTTCCATTTGAGGTGGATGAAATTTCATAAAAGCATGACATGCATGATCAATTGAATCAAAATAAACAGCTGTAAAATCCCATTCTGTATTTTCCATTAACCATGTTGTGGCTGCTTGAATACTTGATGCTTCGGCAATTATTTTAGCTAAAGCTGATAGATGTTTATCTTTTTCCTGATCAATTTTTGCAGCCTCAGGAACAAATGGTAAAATGTGTGCTTGAGTTAATTCTTTAGGATGAACCCTTAATTTATCAATTTCTTTAATTAGTTCTTTTGGATGAATAGTACCTTTTGGTAAAAACCAAAGCTTTTCATTATCTGCATTTATTTTTTGAAAAAAATTAGAAATCATAGCTCCATTTATGGGTTCTGCAGGGTGACTTGGCCACCAACCCACAACATTACATTTTTTCCCTTTACTATTTAATATATTCCAAAGAGCTCTGCATTTTCTTGATGTAACATTTACAGGACGAATACCTCCTTCAATTGGATTTGGTTCAATAAAACCTAATATGCCGTGCTTATCAGCCCTTTTCCCAGTAGCAATTGAAGTCCACAATATTGGAGATAAAGGCGGATCAAGTGTTGCTATATTGCCAATTACTCCGTTGTTAACAATTTTTTCTAAAGCAGGCATTTTACCTGCATCCAATAAAGGATTGATAATTTTCCAATCAGCAGCATCCCATCCAATTAAAAGAATTTTCTTGGTTAGTGGCTTATTCTTCATCTTCAGTGATTATTTGATCGTTTTCTTCCTTTCTTTTATTTTGGGCTTCTATTCTAACTTTTCTCCATGCTTTTAATCCAACAGCACCATATGCTAGCAAGCCAATCGCACCTTCTTCTGGAATATCAATTTTTACTTTTTGACCATTAATAGTTGCATACAATATATGATTATTATTAGTTTTACTGTTTAAACCATCCATAAATAAAAGATATTAAATTTATGCTACTTTTAATTTTTTGAGATTTGATTTTACTAATTTTTCTTCAGCATAACCAATACTTATGGTAATCTCTTTTATAGTATTGTCAGATGGGAGTTCAAACATAGCATCAGTCATAATGAATTCACAAATAGACCTTAGACCTCTTGCACCAAGTTTAAATTCAATTGCTTTATCTACAATTAATTCTAATGCTTTATTATCGAATTTTAACTTGATACCATCAATATCAAAAAGTTTTGTATACTGCTTTATAAGTGAATTTTTAGGTTCTGTAAGAATTCTTCTAAGAGCTGCTCTATCAAGAGGATTTAAGTACGTGAGAATTGGTAATCTCCCAACCAACTCAGGAATTAATCCAAATTTCTTTAAATCCTGAGGAGCTATATATTGAAGAATATTATTTTTATCAATATGCTCTCTTTCTTTATTCGATTCGTAACCAATTACGTTTGTTTGTAAACGCGATGCTATTTTCTTTTCAATACCATCAAAAGCACCTCCACATAAAAATAAAATATTTTGGGTATTTACCTGAATCATTTTTTGTTCTGGATGCTTTCTCCCTCCTTGAGGAGGAACATTAATTACTGCACCTTCAAGAAGTTTTAATAATGCTTGCTGAACTCCTTCACCAGAAACATCTCTTGTTATAGAAGGATTATCACTTTTACGTGCAATTTTATCAATTTCATCAATGAATACAATTCCTTTTTCAGCTGCTTTTACATTATAATCAGCAACTTGAAGCAATCGCGTAAGGACAGTTTCAACATCTTCACCAACATAGCCAGCCTCAGTTAAAACTGTAGCATCGGCAATACAGAAAGGAACTTTTAGCATTCTGGCAATTGTTCTTGCCAAAAGGGTTTTTCCAGTACCTGTTTCACCTACCAATATGACATTGGATTTTTCAATTTCTATATCATCATCACCTTTTGATGTTGTCTGATTAATACGTTTATAATGATTATATACTGCAACTGATAAGACTTTTTTTGCATCATCCTGACCTATCACATATTGGTCAAGGTGCTTTTTAATCTCAATAGGTTTTAATAATGTAAAATCAGTAGCAGTATCAGGTTTTTTAGAAGTCTTTTCTTCTTGAATTATAACATTAGCTTGTTCAACACATTTTTCACATATTTGCCCTTTTAACCCTGTTATTAGTAATTCAACATCGTCTTTTGCTCTACCACAAAAAGAGCATGTTGCAACTTCTTTAGCCATTTTATAATTTAATTATTTTTTAATGCTACCCAATATTTCATCAATCATACCATATTCTTTTGCTTCCTCTGAAGTCATCCAATAATCACGATCTGCATCTTTCCAAATTTTATCATAAGGTTGTTTAGAATGAACAGAAATAATATCGTACAATTCTTTTTTTAGTTTTTGAATTTCTTTAGCAGTAATTTCAATATCAGAAGCTTGTCCTTCTGCACCACCCATTGGTTGGTGAATCAAAACTCTAGAATGCTTCAAAGCTGTTCTTTTTCCATCTTTTCCTGCACATAATAAAACAGCTCCCATAGATGCAGCCATTCCAGTACATATAGTTGCAACATCTGGAGCAATATATTGCATTGTATCATATATGCCAAGACCAGCATAAACAGAACCACCAGGCGTATTCAAATAAATCTGAATATCTTTTTTTGAATCAACTGATTCTAGAAACAATAATTGAGCCTGTATAATATTAGCAACATAATCATCTATTGGAACACCTAAAAATATAATTCTATCCATCATTAATCGAGAGAAAACATCCATTGTAGCAATGTTTAATTGTCTTTCTTCTATAATAGTTGGTGATATATAATTAGCATAAATAGAAGAATATGAAGCATATTTATCTAAACTTAAACTATTTATTCCTAGATGTTTACTAGCATATTTTCTAAACTCATTATTGTTGCTCATAATTGTATTTTTTAATTATTATTAATTTTCTTTTTCAGATGCTAATTTAATAAATTCATTAATGTCAACTTCTTTTTTATTTGATAATATGGTTTTTTTAAATACCTCGATTAATCTTTCGTTATAAATTCTTTCATATATTTTTTCAGCTTCTTTTTTATCTTTAAGCACATTTTGAGCAATTTCATATAAAGCCTCATCACTTTCAGTTTCACCACCCTTTTTTATGCCATAAGGTTTAATAAATGTATTTATTATAAAATCTTTTGCATCTTGTTCTGTAACATTTATTTTGTTTTCAATTAATAATTTATTTTCTATTAATTGCCATTTTAAAGATTTTGCATATACATCATATTCGCTTTCAATTTGTTCTTTAGAAAATTTACCTTCATTAACTTCGAACAACCAACGTTTTAAAAATTCATCTGGTAATTTAATATTTACATTATCAATAAGATTTGTAACTACATCATTAAAATATTTTTTATCTACTTGTAAATCGTAATTCTTGCTCATATCAGATTTAATCTTATCTCTGAATTCCTGCTCATTCGTAACAATATCTTTACCATAAAGCTTTTCAAATAATTCATTATCAATAGCTGCAGGAATAATTTTACTTACTCCAATTACTTTAATTTGAAATTCGTTTGTAATGCTTTCTGCTTTTTCGGGTGAAATATTTAATTTATAAGCTATTTCCTTATTATTTTCAAATAATTTTAAAAGATTAATTTTAATTATTTCATCTTTTTTTAGATCAATAAACTTCTTTTGTAAAGTTTTTGGTTTGATTTGATCTAAATAAATAAATGAACTATGTTTAATACCACCTTCCAATATGTTTCCATCTGTATCTAATTCCGAGAACTCTCCATAAATCATACAAGTCTCATCAGCAACTTCAGGAGTTTCATATTTTCCATATCTTTTTTGAATATCTGAAATATTTTTTTCAAGGTCTTCATCTTCAACTTTGATAGTATATTCAATTATATCTTTCATTTCAGATAAATTAATAATAAATTCAGGCGACAAGCCAAGATCGTAAGAAAATTCAAAACTATTTTGATTTTCCCAATCAATGTTATTATTTTTATCATGGGCTGGCAATGGATTACCAAGTGTTTCTATTTTATTATCTTCAAGGTATTTATGAAGAGAATCAACTAATATTTTATTGATTTCTTCAGCCATAACAGAATTTCCTACCATTTTTTTAATCATTCCAAAAGGCACTTTCCCAGCTCTAAATCCTGGTATATTTGCTTTTTTTTGATAATCTTTAAGTGATTTATCAACTTTCTCCTGATAATCAATTGATTCTAATTGAATTTTTAATGTAGCTGTTAATTCGCCGGTGTTTTCTCTAGTAATATTCATTTTAAAATGTTTAACAGGTTTAATAAAAATAACCCCGCATTGAACTGACAATAATTCCTTTCATTTTACGGGGTATTTGTTAAATAACTTATATTTTGTGCGGATGAAGGGACTCGAACCCATACACCTTTCGGCACTAGATTCTAAGTCTAGCGCGGCTACCAATTACGCCACATCCGCAAAGGTTTTTTATTTTGGTTTGCAAAGATAAGTTTTTTTTATTAAATCTATAATATTTTTTAAGCTTTTTTAAAGTTAAGAAATTGTAATTTTGCTAAAAATATTAAAATACTAAAATTATGCTTAATACAATTTTTGAACATCGAACAATTAGAAAATATAAAAGTACTTTGATCCCAGATAATATTTTGAATAACATTCTTGAAGCAGGGTTTAGGGCTTCAACAACTGGCAATATGCAAGTTTATAGTATTATAGTTACAAAGGATGTTGATAACAAAAAACAATTGTGTGGCTTTCATTTTAATCAAAAAATGGTAGAAGAAGCACCAGTAATACTCACATTTTTTGCTGATTTTAATAGATTTAATAAATGGTGCGAACAAAGACAAGCAGAACCTGGATATGATAATTTTTTATCCTTTTTTACTGCTGCTATTGATGCTTTACTTGTTGCACAAAATGTCGCTATAGCAGCAGAATCAAATTGTTTAGGAATTTGCTACTTAGGTACAACAATATATCAGGCAGATAAATTAATTGATTTTTTTAAATGTCCCAAAGGTGTTATTCCAATTACAACTCTTGTTCTTGGTTATCCAGATGAAAAGCCTGAATTAACCGACCGCTTACCATTTGAGGGTATTGTTCATAAAGAAAAATATGCTGATTATACCCCAGAAAGTATAGACAATATATATAAGACGAAAGAATCTCTTCCACAAACGCTGGAATTACTTAAAATAAATCAACTGGAAAATCTTGCTAAAATTTTTACTCAGAAAAGATATACCAAAAAAGATAATATTTTATTTTCAAATAAATTTATAGATGTAATCCGAAATCAGGGTTTTATGAATAATGAATAAATGGCAAGATAATTGTAGTTTATTTTGCATTTTGCTATATAATTTAATTTTTAAGTTTATGTTCATTTCTAAAAAACAAAACACTCCAAGCTGGTTAGTACTTATTATAGATCTTATTATTTGTTTTATTTCTATCATTCTAGCTTATTTACTCCGCTTTAACTTTAATATTCCTTCAGTTGAAGTTAAATCTTTGCCTAAAGTTGTAACTTTTCTTCTCTTAGTTAGAGGAATAAGTTTTCTATTATCTAATGTACATTTAAGTATATTAAAATATACAAGTACAAAAGATGCTGTACGCATATTTTTTACAATTGCATCAGGTAGTTTACTTTTTGTATTAATCAATTTTATTTCTTTTAATGTTTTTAATCTATCACATATTATACCTTTTTCAATTGTTGTAATAGATTTTATTGTTTCTGTTTTAGCAATGACAGCATATAGGCTAATTTTCAAAATCATTTATCTTGAAATGTACATTCCTTCCAAAGCTAAAACAAATGTTATAATATTTGGTGCTGGAGAATCTGGCTTTATAACTAAACGAGCACTTGACAGAGATGCGGGAACTAGATATAGAGTAATAGCTTTTATTGATGAAGATAATAAAAAAATTGGAAAAACAGTTGAAGGAACAACTGTTTATGCTTTTGAAAACCTAGAAAAACTACTTGATAATAACAATATTGCACATGTAATACTTGCAGTACAGAACCTCAATCAATTAAAAAAGAAAGAAATAATTGAATTATGCTTATCTTATAATACTAAAGTTTTAAACGTACCACCTGTAAGTAAATGGATAAATGGTGAGTTAAGTTTTAAACAAATAAAAAAAATCAATATAGAGGATTTACTTGAAAGAGAAGTTATTAAGCTTGATGAAAAAGCAATTCGCAAACAAATACTTGGTAGAAACATTCTCATTACAGGAGCAGCAGGTTCTATTGGCAGTGAATTAGCACGTCAGATTGCGAAATTTTCACCAAATAAAATTATTTTGTTAGATCAGGCAGAAACGCCATTATACCACATAGAACTTGAACTATCTGAAAAACATGATGATACTTGTTTCGAAATCGTAATGGGTGATATTAGCAATAATATAAGAATGGAAAAGCTTTTTAAAACATTTTCTCCACAAATTGTTTACCATGCAGCAGCATATAAACATGTACCTATGATGGAAAACAATCCGTCTGAAGCACTTTTAACCAACATTGCAGGAACAAAAATTATTGCTGATTTATCGGTTAAATATAACGTTGAAAAATTTGTAATGGTTTCAACTGATAAAGCTGTAAATCCTACAAATGTTATGGGTGCATCAAAACGAATTGCTGAAATTTACACACAATCACTTAATAGTAAAAAGAAGACAAAATTTATTACAACACGCTTTGGTAATGTTTTGGGGTCAAATGGATCTGTAATTCCATTATTCAGAAAACAAATTGACAAAGGTGGTCCAATCACCATCACACATCCTGATGTTACCCGTTTTTTTATGACAATTCCAGAATCATGTCAGCTTGTTTTAGAAGCTGGAGCTATGGGTAACGGTGGTGAAATCTTTATTTTTGATATGGGAAAATCTGTAAAAATAGTAGATCTTGCAAAAAAAATGATTAAGCTTTCTGGTTTAACATTGGGAAAAGATATACAAATTGCATATACAGGATTAAGACCTGGTGAAAAACTTTATGAAGAATTATTAAATAATAAAGAGAATACAATACCTACCCATCATCCGCAAATCATGATAGCCAAAATCAATGATTATCAGCTTGAAGTGGTTGAGAAAGAATTAAATGAATTAATAAATTTGTTTTCTTCACAAAACAATATTGAAATTGTTAGAAAGATGAAACAAATTGTTCCGGAATTTATTAGCAATCACTCTGAATATGAAAAAATAGATCTTAATCTAATTTAATTCCTATTTATTTGCTTTTTAAATAACATTCTATTGGATAATGATCTGAGTAATCGTAATGAATTGTATTGAAATCATTAGATTCAAATTCTTTACTATGAAAAATATAATCTATTCTGAAAGTTGGTAATAATCCAATATAAGATTGCCCTAATCCACTTCCGCTTTCCCTAAATGAATCGACCAAACGAGAAGAAATAAGATGATAAACATAAGAAGTTGGGGTATCATTAAAATCACCACATAGTATTACAGGATATCTGCAATTTTCAATATTTAATGCTACTAATCTTGCCTGAGACGCACGTTTAATAAAAGCATTTTTCATTCGCCTTAATAAACGTACTGATTTTTTCTTCAATTCCTGATTTGTACCATCTGGTTTGTTTATATGACTAATATCTTCTGCTAGATTATAATCTTCTCTACCCAATTTAATAGATTCAAAATGCACATTATAAATTCGGACTGTATCATTATTAATAATTACATCCGAAAAAATACAAACATTGTTGGTTTCCTTACCAAAGGATATCTTTCCTTTATTGATTATTGGATAAATACTAAATGTTGCAACTCCAAATATATTTGAACTTACAGGATTACTAGTATATTCTGTTTGATAATTAACAGCTTTTTGTAATTTAATTAATGTATCTAATGTCGCAAATTTGCCTGAAACCTCATAAGAAAATTCCTGAAAGCAAATAATATCCGCCGACTCATTTCTAATAAAATCAAAAATCTTATCCCTTTTCTCGAAATTAAAAGTCCAATCTTTATTGTAATTATAAATATCAAAATTTCTGACATTATATGATAATACTTTTATTGAATTGGTTTTATCAAAATGCTTTTGAAAATAATGAATACAAATTAAACCTCTTAAATGTGTCCATCCAATTAAAATTATTATCAGATGTAATAAAAAAAATACTCTTCTTGAAAAAAGCCAATAAATAAGTAAAAAGAAGTTTATTAGTAATAAGAATGGATAAATAATCCCGAAGAAAGCAATTACCCATATTTTATCAGGACTGATATAGCTTGCCATATATGACAAAATAAGAGAAAAACTAAAAATAATGCTTATAAGCACCATCAAACCCCTTAAAAATCGTCTTTTTTTTGGCTTTTTTAATGTAGAATCTTTCATTAATTAATAATATTTTCCAAAATTATGAAAAATATTAATTGTTATAATTTACATTTTTAAGTTTTGGCTAATAACTTAATAATTCTTAATTTTGTTAATTAATACTGTCAAATATTTAATAAAAAAAAATTATAAATAGAATCTTTTTTTATTTTGATTTATTTGGTATTCAGTTAAACATCAAAGTAAAATTATAAGCATATTAAATATGAAAAAATCATTACTTATTTTCACTTTTCTATTTTCATATAGTTTAGTGTCTTTTGCACAAACAGCTCCTTCAAAATACTGGATAAGATTTAAAGATAAAAATAATTCATCTTATTCTATTGACAATCCTTCTGCTTTTCTTACAGCAAAATCAATTGAACGCAGAACTAAACAAGGAATCACAATTAAAGAAAATGACTTACCTGTTAACTCTTGGTATGTGGACAGTTTAATTAATGTTGGAGCTAAGGTTCTAACAAAATCGAAATGGTATAATGCAGTAACTATTTCAACTTCTGATCCTGCGGTAATTGAAAAAATAAGGCAATTCTCTTTTGTTGTTCAAGTCGATAAAGTAACAAAATATAAGAAAAACCTCAAAGAAAACGATATTGAAATTGATTTATCTGAAATTTCCGATGATAAAAATAAGGTATCTGTGGACAATAAAGATTTAACAAAATCTAAAGAATATAATTATGGCAAAGGAAAAAACCAAATAGAAATGCTTGGTGGAATATACATGCACAACCATGGATATAAGGGCGAAGGCATGACAATTGCTGTCCTTGATGGTGGATTTTATAAAGTAGATAAGCTTAAAATGTTTGACAGCTTATGGATAAACAAACAAATACTAGGTTATAAAGATTTTGTCAATCCCAATGGCAATGTATTTAATGAAGCAACACATGGTATGTCCGTTCTTTCCACAATGGGTGGTAATTTACCAGGGCAGTTAATTGGAACAGCTCCAAAAGCAAATTATTGGTTGTTACGATCCGAAGATACTAATTCAGAATTTCCGATTGAAGAAGACAATTGGGTTGCCGCTGCAGAATTTGCCGATAGTGTTGGTGCTGATGTCATCAACTCATCATTAGGATATACAGAATTTAATGAAAACTTAGGAAATCACTCTTACAATGATATGAATGGCAATACATGCAGGGTTACAATTGGAGCTGATTTGGCAGTTAGCAAAGGTATGATTGTTGTTAATAGTGCTGGGAACTCTGGAAATGAAGGCTGGAAATATGTTGGAGCTCCAGCTGATGGAGATAGTGTTTTAACAATTGGAGCAGTTGACGCAATGGGCAATTATGCTTCTTTCAGTTCTATTGGACCATCTTATGATGGCAGAGTAAAACCTGATGTGGTTGCTCAAGGAGAAAATACATGTGTGGTTTCATCTACAGGTAATGTTAATACTTCAAATGGAACATCTTTTTCTTCACCGGTAATGGCTGGTATGGTTGCTTGTTTATGGCAAGCTAATCCTACCAAAAAAAATACTGAAATTATAGATGCTATTAAAAAAAGTGCCTCACAATATAACAATCCTGATATATATTTAGGCTATGGAATTCCATACTTTCCGGTTGCAGACAAAATACTTTCTGGGTTTAATACATTTAGCAAACCTGGTGAAAACTCTTTTAATTTACACCCAAACCCTTTTAGTGAGGAGCTTATAATTATTTTAAATGTTTTGAAAAACGATGTCGCATATATCGAATTGATTGATCTAAAAGGAAAGGTTGCATATAGCAAAGATAATAATTTTTTATATAAAGGATGTAATTATATTCTTATTGATGATCTTTCGAAACTACCAAAAGGTACATATATTGTTCGGGTCAGAACTGATGAAAATGGGACTTCCTTTTCACATAAGGTAATTAAATCATAGAAAGCATAATAACAAATTCATACTCATTTAAAGTATTCATACTTTTTATAAAAAACAATGATGTCAAATAAATGACTTTGAAAATGATTTTGTTTACTTAAAAAATAGAAAAAACAGAAGATAGATGCATAATATTTATATTTTAAATTTTATTCAATGAAGAAGAACAGTATATATCAACCCATTTTTTTTTCTTTACTTTTAGTTATTGGTCTGTTTTTGGGCATGTTTTTATCAGGAAACAAGTCTGCAAATCCTTTTCTTTCCAAAAATTATACATCATATGAAAAAATTAATGATGTCTTAAACCTTATAAAAGACTCATATGTTGATACAGTAAATAGTGATAAAATAGCTGAAGATGCTATAAATAATTTATTACAAAGTCTTGATCCGCATTCATATTACATTGCAGCATCTGAATTTAATGAAGTTAATGACCCTTTAGAAGGTAGTTTTGATGGAATAGGTGTCGAATTCAGAATAATCAAAGATACAATTGTTGTTATTAATACTGTTGCTGGAGGACCATCAGAAGAAAAAGGTGTTAAAGCCGGTGACAGAATTGTAAAAGTGGACGATTCACTTGTTGCAGGAATAAAGATTACCAACAAACAAGTAATGAAAAAACTTAAGGGAAAAGGTGGATCAAAAGTAAAAATAAGTGTTAAACGGCAAGGTTTCAAAAGTTTAATTGATTTTATATTAACACGTGGCAAAATACCAACCTACAGTATTGATATCGCTTTTAAGCCTTCAAAAGATATTGGGTATATAAAAATTAGCAAATTCTCAGCCACTACCACAGAGGAGTTTTCTGATGCATTAAATAAACTTTCAAATCAAGGTATGAAAAAACTCATACTTGATCTCAGGGGCAATGGTGGTGGTTATCTTGATGCAGCGATTACACTTGCTGATGAATTTCTACCTAATAAAAAATTAATTGTATATACAGAAGGAGCACATAAAAAAAAGAAAAACTATTTTTCTACCAATAATGGAAATTTTGAAAACAATGACTTGATAGTATTGATTGACGAATTTTCAGCTTCAGCCAGTGAAATTCTTGCAGGTGCAATTCAAGATAATGACAGAGGTTTGATACTAGGCAGACGATCATTCGGAAAAGGATTGGTTCAGGAACAATTACAATTAAATGATGGTTCTGCTATTCGTTTAACAGTTGCCCGTTATCATACACCTTCTGGAAGGTGCATACAAAATAATTATTCAAATGGTGTGGACGATTACTATACTGATTTCTATAAACGTTTTGTAGATGGGGAACTGGAAAATCAAGATAGTATCCATTTTGCAGACTCTCTTAAGTATAAAACAACTAAAGGAAGAACAGTATATGGAGGTGGTGGAATCATGCCAGATATTTTCATTCCAATAGATAAGGAAGAACGTACTATACTTTATGCCGAACTGGTTAATAAAGGTTTAATATATCAATTTGCTTTTGATTTTAGCGATAAAAATCGCAAAATGCTTTTACAATTCAAAACAGCTATTGGTTTTATCAACAATTATCAGGTTACTGATGCAAACTTAGAGGAATTGATTAAATATGCTGAAAAAAGTGGAGTTAAATATAACGAAGATGAATTTATTAAATCAAAAATCCTTATAAAATTGCAACTTAAAGCATATATTGGGAGAAATATATTTAAAGATGAAGCTTTTTACCCAATTATATTATCAAACGACAAAACATTTTTGAAAGCAATTGAATTGTTAAGCAATAATAAATCTTTGTTATAACAATTTAAACATCCTAGAATCTTTATACACTTTTATAAATTCTATTAAACATTCTTTCTTTTTAACATTTAAAATAAAGAAGAGATTTAGTACAGTTTATTTTAATTCGAACCATATATAGCAAGAATTAATGATAAACCTATATTTGAAATTTTACTTTCAATAATATCAGGATCTTTCACATAAGTTGAAGAATTAATTTTTTCGTTTACTGCATAAAAGTCAGTATCAAAATAACTAATATGATAATATGGTCTGGCTATTAAAGCAAGGCCTTTGCCTCTTCCAAATCCAATCAAAAATTGCAAGTAAAAAGTACTGCCCATGTTTAGATCATCAGTAACAATTTCGTATTCTTCTTTATCAATATTAGGAATATCGCCTAATCTTGTCTCGGTTTTTATTTTTCCAATATCAAGTGAAGCACATAATGCTACAGAAGAATTTGATGTATTTATAAAAGCAAATCCAAATCCCATATTGAAATTTCGATTTTTAAATCTTAAATCTCTTTCCCCTGAACCCGAAGAATTATTAACTTGAGCAAATACAGTTTGTTTTTTACCGGTATAACCCAAATCAAATACAAATTTATTAACATTAAAACCAAAACTAAATGCCAAACCATCAGCAAAATGTATATGTTTCATTTCTTTTGTTAGAGTTGATGTTCTGGTTTGATTATACCTGTCAATAATATAATTTAAACTGTTATCCATTTTAAATCGACTCATATTATAGCCAAAGCCAAACCAATACTGACTTTGAGATTTAACAATATTGCATTGCAATATTAATAACAAAAAAAATATTAAAATTTTTCTCATAATTCTAAATTGATCAATATTAAAATACGAAAGTATTGATTGGATTAGTTATTAATTTGATATTAGAAAATAAAAATAAATAGTTAAACTAAAATCTGCGGTATTCGATTATATTAAAAGGATAATTTACCATTTCTGAATAGTCCTCACCTTCTTCTCGTTGTTCTTCATCATCTCTTTTGTAATACCAATTTATATTTAACTCACTTGAAGGTAATTTAGATCTTACCAATATGTTGATCATTTCAATAACTTTTTTTGATGATGCTGTATTAATATACCAAAATTTTAAATTTAATGTTGTTATAGCTTTTGGTGATTTTACATATTCTTCAATCCATGCTATAACAGGCGCATAAAATCTAATAGCATCTTCAGGCAATGATTTTCCAGATATTTCAAATATTCCTGTTTCCTCATCAAATAAAATATAGGGAGTATCTTTTCTTGCATTAATTTTTAATATATCCATATTCCAACAAAATCAATAAAAAGGTCTATTTTATTTCTTTAAAGATAAAAGGGATTTCAACGACTGAAGAAAAATCATTTCCTGCATTAAGCATATCATCTTCTCCTTCATCATAATACCAATTAACAATTAATTTATTCTCAGTTTTATTTAAAGAAGAAAACTTTTTTATTAATTCTAATATTTTTTTTGAGGAAGCTGTATTAAAATATGAAAATTTAAAATTCAGTTGTGTATCTGGTTTAGGTTCTAATAAATATTCATCTATCCATTTCAAAATGGGTTTATAGAACCTATTGGAATCTTCGGGGAAAGATCTTCCAGAAATTTCAACAAATCCCTTATTAGCATCCAGAAGTACATAAGGAGTGTACTCCTTTGCAGTCATCATAAAAGTTTTCATTTTATTGATATTTGTTGATGAATCTCTCTTTACTTGTTAAAAGAAGGTAAAGTTAAAAAAAATATATAATATTCAAATTATTTTTTGAATAAATTTGAAAATATTATTTAATTTTGCAACTATTATAAAAAGCGGAAGTTTTATGAAAACAATTGTATTAATTAATTTCACTGTCCCAACAGTCTCATAGCCAGAAACTGCCCGCAACCCTTTTTTTTATTAAATTAAAAAACCTTGCAGCAGTTGCTGTAGGGAGTTTACTATTTGTATAAACCCAAAATTTGGAGGATTTAAAATGAAAATTATGTCTAAATTAACGAATGTCATTTGTGTACAACCCTTTTTTGTACTGAAAATTGAAGCAATCAAAAATAATTTAACAACAAAACAAAAACGAAAGCGATATGATTAATAAATATTATAAAAACCAACTTGTATTACCTTTAAAATTTTTATTCAATTTGAAATTCAAAATTCTATATAGCAACACAAAAGAAGCCTTAAGTGGAATAGAACGAGACTATACTCAAGGGAGTATTCGCAAAGCAATTTTCATGCTTTCAATACCTATGGTTCTCGAAATGATTATGGAATCAGTATTTGCTATTGTTGATATTTTCTTTGTTTCCAAATTAGGTGCAGATGCAGTAGCTACTGTAGGATTAACCGAATCAATTCTAACACTTGTTTACGCCATGGCATTTGGTCTTAGCATAGCAACAACTGCTTTAATATCCAGAAGAATTGGAGAGAAGAGCCCTAAAGCAGCATCACATATTGCATTTCAGGCAATAATTACTGGGTTTATAGTTTCTATATTTATAGCAGTTTTAGGAATTTTATTTTCTAAGAATATACTTGTAATGATGGGAGCAAATCATAGAATTGTTTCTGAAATGTCAGACTTTACAACTATAATGTTAGGAGGAAATACGATTATAATGCTTCTTTTTATTATCAATGCAGTATTCAGAAGTGCTGGAAATGCAGCAATTTCAATGAGAGTATTGTGGTTAGGCAATATTATCAATATAATACTTGATCCTTTATTAATTTTGGGAATTGGATTTTTCCCTAAAATGGGTGTAACTGGTGCTGCTATTGCCACAACAATAGGTAGGGGAACAGCCGTTTTATATCAGTTTTATCTTTTATTTAATGGCAAACAAAAAGTTGTTCTATCTTTTTCGAACCTCCGTATTGATTTTAAAATAATTATTCAATTAATAAAATTATCATTAGGAAGTATTGGACAAAATATTATTGCAACATCAAGTTGGATAGCTCTGATGAGAATAATGTCAGTATTTGGAAGTACTGTAATTGCCGGTTATACAATTGCAATTCGTATTATTATTTTTGCATTGCTACCATCATGGGGATTAAGTAATGCTGCTTCCACCTTAGTTGGTCAAAACTTAGGAGCTAAACAACCAGAAAGAGCTGAAAAATCTGTTTGGATCGCCGGTAAAATAAATATGTTTGTTATGGGAATCATAGGATTGCTTTTTGTTATAGTTCCTCAGATTTTTATAAGATTATTTATAAAAGATGAAGCTGTAATTAAAATTGGAACTGAAGGTTTGCGAATTGTAAGTTTGGGATTTATTTTTTATGGACTTGGAATGGTGTTGATGAATGCAATTAATGGTGCAGGTGATACTGTAACTCCTATCCGCCTAAATTTTATATGTTTTTGGTTAATTGAAATACCTCTGGCATATTTTCTTGCAATAATGCTCAAAACTCATCAACAAGGTGTTTTCTTTGCAATAATAATTGCAGAAACAATTTTAACAATTATGGCTTATATGTGGTTCAGAAAAGGAAAATGGAAAATAATACAGGTTTAAAATACTAATTATTTAACGTCTATAGTTTTTTTAATAAAAAAAGAGGGCTTACTACCCTCTTTTTTATTGGATATTTTAGCTAGTAACTATATTATATATTTAATCTATTTATTGTTATAATATTTTTAAATCTTATAAAATAATAGCTCAGAATCAATAG
>DYDE01000143.1 GCA_020718065.1 Marinifilum sp.
AAAATAATCCTTTATTTTCTATTGCGTAATCTGGGTTTAAAACAGTATAAATATTGTTTTTTAATCAGTAGAAATACGGATAGTTTTTAACAACTCAACTACATCAATGTTTTTCAACAATTGATTTAAAAAATACGACTCGCAAAATCTGCTTTTTTTAAAAATTTGTTGTTATAGTACTAAAATTTCATGAAGTAATTATACCTGGAGATACGGTATAAGTAATTATACTTTTTTATAAAAAGTTATTGATTGTAATTTTTTTAAAGAAAAATATTTTTGAATAAGTAAAATAAATATGAAATATATACGTTAATAAAACAATCAGTTTATTAGTAATCAAAGAATAATTCTAATAGAAAACAGAAAAATCACTAAAATTTTAAAATGATAAAATAAATTTAAAAAAAGAACGTTTTAAAAAAGTAATAATAATTATAAAAAAACCTTGTTTAAAATAATAAAACAAAAAAAACCATGAAAACTAAAATTTTTGATTTGATAAAAACAGACCATGAGCTTTACAAGCAATGGATGTACGGTATTACAGACCCACAATTGCAACCTATTGTTTCCAGAATAGATGCTCCAAAAGGAAATCAAAAGAAAATTGTCTTTGTTTTGCCTTCTTTTTTGCAATCGCATGGGATTCGGGATACTAAAAAAGAAATTATGGTATTGGTTCTAAGAGGCTATACTATTATAACACTTTATTACAGCGAAACACCAAATAGGTTGTTTAGAAAAGAAAAGGACGCTGAATTTCAAATGATATATTAATCCCAAAATAGAATTCTTTATTTTATTGGAAGTAAAAAATAAGGATCTTTATTATTTATAATCAGAGACTAATAATTATTCAAATTTACTTCCTGATCTACAATATCCCAGCCTGCTTTTATTGTAATTGGGGAAGGATAATAGTAAACTTTTTCTGGTTGAATATTTTTCATATAATTACCAGTATCCCACTTCCCGTTTCCATTTGAATCTCTGATAATTTTTACAATATAATTTCCAGGTTCTATGAAATCGTATTTAACTTTCTTTGACTGTAGAATTGACCTTTCGGCCAATACTTTTTCTTTGTTATCTAATAATTGAATAATGTAATTGTATCTTCCTGAAGAATCTGGCAAAGTAACATTTAGCTGCATTGTTCCGTAATCGTTATATTTCCTTGTTTTAAATGGGATTATCAATGTATCATTTAAATTATTGTGAATATCTTTTAAGGTTCCTGAAGGGATGAACAATGCATAATCTTTTTCTTCTTCCCATTTATAATCTATTTTTAATACTTTGTTTAGTGAATCTATGAATTGAATTGCAAAGCTTAATGTATCTTGAATAGAATCCTTTTTAACAGTAAGTTTTATTTTGGATAAATCATATTTTATAATTGGAGCTGTAGAAGATAAAATAAGTGGTTTAAAATAATCAAAACCTTCTGTTCCAACATTGGTCTTCAGGCTAACTTTTGCTGGTATAGGAGAACCCTTTCCAAGAAGCACTTTAGTTGTTTTCCCAACTTTAAATTCAGCTGTATCGAGAATTTTTCCATTATCACTTATTTGTAGTATAAGCGAATCAGTTTTAATTTTTAATAACCAGTAAACAATTGTATCGTTGGTGAGATTATACTCTTCTAATTTCCAAATAGTGTCATAATTAATGTTTAAAGGTTTTATTTTAAGGTCTTTTACTCCTTGTTTAAAAATAAAGGTTAGCTTAATATTCTCTGTTATGGATGATTTAATTAATTGTTGAATAGTATCCTTTTCCTGAAACAAAAAGAGCTTATATTTGTTATGTTTAGAAATACTATCTGTAAACAAACTATCTTTTCTAATACTGTCTTTAAAAATACTATCCTTTTTAATTTTAATCGGATCTTTTATTACTTTCTTATTCAATTTTGCAAGACTATCCTTTTTAATTAAAGCACTGTCTTTTTTTATTTGCATTGTGTCATTTATGGGTTTTGGTTTATCCATAATTCTGGACACTACAAGTGTATCAATATATGCAATGGTTTCATTTGGCAAGTCATAAATATAGTTGCTGTTCAAATCAAATAAAGCAAATATTTTGTATTTACCATTTCTTATATTTCTGATTTCGAAATAACCAGATTTATTAGTTTTTGCATAATATAAAGGTTTTTCTTTCAAAGGTAATGAATCAATATTGTTATCATAAATCATAACATAGCATTTTTCTATTGGCTTCAATGAAAATGCGTCAAGAACACTGCCTTTTATTTCAGATGTATCCACATAATCGCCTGTAGAAAAAACATATTGATAATTATTTAAAGGATTACCGACAGTATAATCTTTAATTGAATTTCCAAAATTTATGGTATAGGTGGTACTGTCTTTTAGTTTTTCAAAAAACTCAACCTGAATAGATTTTCCTTTTGTAGAAAAATCCGGATCCATTTCAGGAATCGGAGAAATAGTTATTTGCTCACTTGCTTCTTTAATTTCAACATACTCATTAAAATAAATTCGTATCTTGTTTTCTTTAAATTGTGAAGAATAATTTGGTGGTGTTGTGCTTTTAACAACAGGAGGAACCACATCTGCCGGACCTCCACTAGGAGGCACCTGAATTGCACACCTTGATGTTAATAAACATACAAGTAAAACAACAAAAACGAGTTGATATGATTTTATGTTTAAATGCAATTTTTAGTTTTGTTGATGTTGATGCAAAAATAAGAAATTTATTAAAGATTTTTACCTTTAATTTGTCGAACAGGATACCAAGCTGCAAAATATCCAATTATTATTACAGTAAAAAATACATATATATAATCCAAAAGTTGAATATCAACAGGGTATTCGTTAACAACAAAACTTCCCTCTGAACCAATTTTCAAAAATCCAAATTTTATTTGTATCCAACATATAATTGTACCTAAAAACAATCCCAATATTGCGCCAATAAATGATATCAACATACCTTCCATTAAATATATTCTTCTAATCAACTTAACATCTGCACCCAAACTTGACAATGTTGATATATCTTTCTTTTTATCAATTATTAACATAGAAATTGAACCGATGATATTAAAGGTTGCTATCAGCAATATAAAAGTTAATATAAAATAAACCACCCATTTTTCTGATTTAACAACCTTATACAACATTTCCTGACTCTGAAACCGATTTTGGACCTTGTATTTATCTCCTAAAAGTAATTGTATTTGTTTCTGAATTTCATCTTTTTTTGCATCAGCTGCCAAACCAATTTCAATGGAAGATACTTCGTTTGTATAATCAAGCAAACTTCTTGTAAATTCAATTGGAACAAATATATATTTTGAATCATAATCCTGTTGAATTGAGAAAATAGCTGAAGCAGGAATATTTTCATAATTAAATGCTTCTGAAGGATCTAATGTGAAATTTCGTCCTCTTTTAGGAATGTAAACAGTGAGTGGTGAATTAAAATCATTGGGATTAAGAGAAAGATTATATGCTATCCCCTGCCCTACTATTGCATAGTTAGTATTTCCATTTTTTAACACATAGTTTCCCTGAACAAGCAAAGTATCTAAATGGGTCATTTTCTGATAATCAGGCCCCACCCCTTTTAAGGTAGCAAGATATTGTTTCTTTTTATATTCAATTAATGCATTTTCTTCAATTACCTCATTATAATAAAGAACTCCCTTGATCTTTTTTATTTTATCCGAAGGAATTGTCAAAGCATTAAAAGTTTTCCCTTCGTTTAAGGTGATCTGAAGATCAGGAATAAGAGTATTATATAATGTTAGAACTAATTTTTCAAAACCGTTAAAAACAGACAACACAACAATCAACGCCATCGATCCGATAGTAACGGCAGTAATCGATACTTTTGTAATAATATTTATTATATTATTTGATTTCTTTGAGAAAAGATAACGCTTTGCTATGTAAACAGAAAGTCTCAAATAATTTACGATTTTGGATTTACGATTTACGATTCAATTAACTATTGATAATATTTGGATTGTTTTGTTTGTATTTTTTAATAAAATTTTAGAACAAGGATTAACGATTTTTGATTTATGATTTTAGTTCCTTCTTAATATTATTTTGTGCAGTTTCAATGCTTTTAACAAAAATCGAAATCAATTCATTACATTCCTTAATAGCAATATTTATCTTTTCTTCTGTTTTATATAGTTTTGTCCGATAAATAATTTTCAAACAAATATAACTCTCTCTTAATTCTTTTAAAACTATTTTAATTTTATGTATAAAATCTCTTCTTGATTCTCCACTTTGAGCTTCTCCATAATTTAAAGCAGGAGATGTTCCTGAACGTATGAGCTGTCCAGCTAAATGATTAGCAGCTTTTGTAACAGGCATTGTCTCAACAATTTCAACTATTAAAACAGCAAAATTTATCAAACGTTCTTCAAGATCATTTTTATTCATTGAGTGTTTCTATTTCTTTTTATTACACTTCTAAAATCTTATTTCGTTAATCCTTGTTCTTAAATCAAAAACACATTATTCCCTATTTATTGCTTTTTAATTATTTTACTCTTATTTCATGTCCTAAATATCAACAAAACAATACTTCTAAAATCTTATTTCGTTAATCCTTGTTCTTAAATCAAAAACACATTATTCCCTATTTATTGCTTTTTAATTATTTTACTCTTATTTCAAGTCCTAAATATTAACAAAACAATACTTCTAAAATCTTATTTCGTTAATCCTTGTTCTCAGATCAATAAGATTTGAATTATTCATTCTTAGTTAATTTTAACTATTTCCATGCTTTAACAATAAGTCCGGTTCCTGTTTTATGTTTACCTTTTACATCCATATAATTGAGAAGCAAACAAAACGGAAAGAAAATTAAATAATAAACAGGAATAATGATAAAAAACAATTTAGAAACGCCAAGTAATTGAATTGGATATTTCATCGAGAGTCGCCACGATAAACTACCTGGTTTGCCATAAGAATAATATGCTTCTGCTCTTGAAAAACCTGCTGATTTCAATTTATCTTGAATCTCAATAATATTATAACCGTTACGAACATGTTCTTCAATAAAAGAATCATCTTCCTCATCGTGAGCATCAGAACCACCTTGATCGGATGGAGTGGAAATTAAAACCATTCCACCAGTTTTCAAAGAAGCATGAAAGTTTTTAAACACCAAAACATCTTCAAGAATATGTTCCATCACATCTACAGAAAGAATCATATCATAAGTTTCTTCTTCCACATAAGTGGTTAAATCAGCAATTTTAAAATTTACTTGCTTTTTGCCTATTTTATTAAAAAAATTGGTGCAATCTTCAATTTGTTCTTCTTTAATATCTGTTCCGGTGATATTGTATTTTGAATCGAATCTTGTCAGGTAATAAGAATACTGACCAAAACCTGAACCGGCATCTAATATATTTACATTGATGCTTTTACTCTTTGCCCATATTCTGATCTCTTTTTTTATATGCCAGGTGCGTAACAACAATAGGTCGAGCAAGCGGTAAAATAATTTCCTTAAAAAAGGGGTTTTGTTAAATACTTTTCCAAGTGAGCGTTTTATAGGATCATACTGCATAATGATTTACGATTTTGGATTTACGATTTACGATTTTGGATTTGCGATTTACAATCAATCGTAAATCGTAAATCAAAAATCGTAAATTTATTGTTTTAATAATTTATCAATATTTTCGATATAATCGAGGCTATCGTCATGAATATATTCTAATTCGGGAATAACACGAAGCTGGTTTTTAACCTTAGCTGCAAGTTCTCGCTTTATTTCTTTCGATAACGCTTTTATTTTGGTAATAAGCGCTTTTGGGTCTTTTGTTGCAAACAGGCTCAGATAAATCCGAGCATGTGATAAGTCTTTGGTTACATTAACTCTGGTAACCGTTATCATAGCCCCATCAAATAAAGTGCGACTATTAACTCTAAATATTTCACCCATATCTTTTTGGATGAGACGTTCTATTTTATTTTGTCGTGTGCTGTCCATAATAGGTGCAAACCTACGTAATTATTTTAAATTTTGCAAAAACAAATGGTAAAATCTGTTTGGAAAACAGCATTATTATTTTGTTTTTTTATATTTTGTTATTTGTTTATTGAAATAAATAGTATTTTTTTACATAAAATTAATAAACTCTTTCTATTATTCTTTATTTTCCGTTTTGCTTTTTGCTAAATAATTAGAAATTGATTTTGAATAGAAAACAACTGTTATTCCAATTATTATTTTTAAACCTGCAATTATCATAAAACTTAAGTCATTATTTTTTGAAGAATTGTATTGAAATAAATGAATATATGTTTTTAAAGTAATTGCTAACTCAGGTACTGCAATTATTATTGTAAGGAGTCCAACAATAGTTAATACCATTTCATATATAGTTTTTTTCTCTGTAAAAAGTTTTGAGTTTTCTTCATAGTCAGCTTTCTTACAAATTAGTTTAGCTATTTTCTTTGTGTTGAATATCAATATGGCTGCAAAAACAGCAACAAGAAAAAAATTAAATAATGTTACAAGAAATATAGGCGTTTGATCAAACTCAACTAATGAATTATGAGAATTATTTTTGGTTTGCAATAAAAATATAAACATTGTTAATACTTCTTTTAATAGCCCTAATACTTTTATAACTAAGTAAAGGCCTAAAATTTTTATTGCAATTTCATAAATATCTGATTTTTTCATATTTCTTTATTAATATATTAAGTTTTGCTGAACTTTAAATACAACATTTACAATTAAATTACTTTTATTTCTTTTGATTTAGATTTAAATCTAGTTTTAGACCGCCACTTATCCATCTGCCTGGCATTTTAATATTGCCATAATCGTAGTAATCGGTATTTAGAATATTACTTGCTTCAACATATGTTTGTAATGAATGGTATTGCCATACAATTTTAGGATTTACCAATAAAATAGGCAGGTATTTTTTTTCATTTCCTGTTTCATATTCCAGATAAGTTCCATTTCTGTCCTGATAACTTAGGTTCCAGACAGCAAAAAAGTTTTTATATATTTTGTGCTTCAGGCTAAAATCGGCTTTGTGCACTAAATAATCCATTACATATTTCGACACAAAGGCATTTTCGACTTTAGTAGCATCTAAATAAGAATATGATAATGAGAAATTATCAATAAAAAAGTGTTTATTTTTTGTTAATTTTAAGCAATTAACATTTGCACTTACTTCTATTCCATTTGTATTTACTTTTGTAATGTTTTTGCTTTCCCATTTTGTTGAATCTGGATATTTAACCCAGTCGATCAGGTTTTTACCTTCTCTGCGAAACGCTACCAAATGAAAATCTATTGCATTACCCAGATATTTAGCACCTAATTCGTAAGTTAAACTTGTTTCGGGTTTTAGGTTTGGATTTCCAATATTTGTTGCACTTGAATAATAAAGGTCGGTATATGTTGGTACTCTCATCGATTCGTTAACGGAGCCTATAAATTTGATCTTTTTAGTTATTTGATAGCTAAAATCAATACCGGGATATGCTTTCCAATCGAAATCTGAATTCCAATTGGCAAGTAAACCGGCAGAGGCAGTAAAGTTTTTGATGTTATAAGATTGTTCAATAAAAAAACTGATATTTTGTCGGGCATGTCCTCTTGTATATAGTGCATTCGATTCTCCCTGAACGGAAACAGTATCATTTAGTGCTTCACCTAAAACATTACTTAGGATACCTTCATTCCTGAACTCACCTCCAAAAGCTGTTTTTCCGAGTTTTGATTTTAGTGAGTAATTGAAATTTCCACCTATTGAATTTGTTAAATGATAATTGTGGTTTTTATACCAGTTTGGTGCATCAATATTGTTTCTGAATAACTCGAATCTGTCCTGATTGCGTCGCCAATAGATATTATACATTGCATCAATAATACCATGTTTGGCATTTAATTTTAATCCTAAGAAAGTTGTTTTCGTGTTTTCGAATTGATTGGGATATTTTGAGGAATAAAAACTGTTTGCCCCAAAAGCTTTATCGGTGTATCCTGCCTGAAAGTCTATTTTTGCATTATTTAACTTCATTGCAGACTGATAAAAGAACTGTGTAATATCAAAATCGGTATTTGAAGTGTAACCATCCGATTTTTTCCTGGAAAAAGAAATGTAATTGTGGATGTTTTTGTATTGTTGAGCATAACTAAGAAAGCCTCCCATCAAATTATGCTCCCCTCCATGGAGAGAAAGAACCAGGTTTTTATCTAAATCATTGCCTGTAATTATATTAATAGCTCCACTAAATGCATTGGGACCATATATTCTGCATGCAGGACCTTCGAGAACTTCTATTTTTTGTATATTTTGTATATCGACAGGAAGGTTTAGGGTATGATGACCTGTTTGTGGGTCGTTCAAAGGAATGCCATTTAATAAAATAAGTACCTGATCGTAAGTACCTCCCCTGATACTAATATCTGATTGAACGCCATCAACTCCACGTTGACGACAATCGACTCCGACAGCAAATTTCAAGAGATCATGAATATCTTTAACAGCAGCATTATTTATTTGTTCTTTGGTAATAATATTTACAATGCGGGAAGATTCAGAATAAAGAGATGGTATGCGACTTGAAGTGATTTCTACCTGATCGATATTGACTGTATCGCTTTGCGAAAAGACTGGAAATGAAAATGATATTAATAATAAAACTAGTAAATAGTAAGAATGACAGGTTTTGATAGTTATTTTATTCATTGGTTTGGTTTTATAATTTTTTAAGCTTGCAAAAGTAATAGAATATTTTAATTGTAATTAGTGGTTTATACCATTACATCATTTAAAAACTGGAATTGAATAATTAATTGTTTAATTGGCTCCGTTCGGCTTAGGCTCTGCCTCATAGCCGTCAAGCTAAGATATGTAATTGATAATTAAATTTTTACATAAGAAGAAAAACTGGGGCTACCAGTCTTTTTGAGACTGGTAGCCCTAAAGTTTTCCATAATACTTTATTTAAGGGTTCTTTTTTTTACCTAATAAACAAGTTTATTAGGTATCCTTATTATTTACATCACAAATGTAATAATATTTTTCCATTTAAACAACTTTTATTTTAGTTATTTATCAGATATTTAATGTTTTGTAAGTTTGTTTGGTTTTGTATTTGTTCTCTTAAAAACCTATATTAATAATTCTAATAAACTAATTCGATTCTTTCGTTTCTCACATTTATTATTGCTTACCAATGTAGTAATAATCCTTTTAAGCAGCAGTATCAATTTGCTTTTTTTTCTAAGTGCGATTCTTATCATGTCCATACAGTTTAAAAGAGTGATACTTGACTTAAACCCACTTAATCTTTCCTTTGAAAATTGGAATAACTGGTTAGATATTTCAAAAATAATATGCCAATTAAGCAATAACCATATTAATTTTGCATAAAGTAAAGTTAAAAGTCTGTCTTGTTTTACATCTTTAACTAAATGTATTTCTCCAATGCTTTTCCATATTTTAAAAATCAATTCGATTTGCCAACGCAATTTATATGTATTATAAACATCTACTACAGACATCATCTCTCTTGGTATATTAGTAACAAAAACATTTAGACCAGCTGTTTGACAAAATTCTTCTTTAAACATGCGACCAGCAGTAATCTGTCTGCGTCTCATTTTTTTAATTCGATCTTTCATCTTTTCTTCGGGCAACATGCAAGCTATTAATCTTACGGGGATATATCTTCTTTCTCCAACATAAACAACCATTTCAATAAAGTCACCTCCACTGCTTTGTAATTGCTTTTGGATATCTTGGAGTGTTATATTTCTTCTGTCGCTTTGGTTAGAAGAATATATTCCTGTTTGTGTTTTCAATCGACTGATATGGTATGCTTCACGCTGATGACAATGAGCTATAGAATCTACAGATATATAACCTAAATCACGTAAAAGCAAATCTCCTTTTTCAATATTGTTTTCTTTCTTTGATGCATCTGTAAAGTCGTTTGCATTTGCAGCAGTTAATTCAAAGTCCAAAACATTCCCATTCTTCAAATCAAATTCATATTGAATTCTAATACTTGCTTCAGATGCGTTCCCTCCAGTTCCCGGAAACTGATCTTTCATGCTTTCTGGAACTTGGAATGAGGTACTATCTTTAATTCTTATTCTTTTAAAGTTTTTAAAAATAGGTATAGATGTGCTTTGTTGAAAATTATTTTTCAACAAAGCTGTTGTACAGCTTTTCAAAAATTCAACTGATCGCAAATTAAATCTTTCATCTACGCCTTGCTTGCTAATTTCTAGCCCATAATTACAATGAAGATTGTTTGCAATTTCATTAAGTGTGAGTTTTTTCTGATTAAACTTACTGAAAATGATCGTTTCTAAAAACATCCATGCTTTTAACTTGCTCTTTCGTTGTACAAACTGCGTCTGTTGTGCTAATCTTGAAATTTGTTCTTTTGAAAAAAACGTACTGATTTCTGTTGTTAACTTCTGGCTTAACTCTAAAATGTTTTTTGTTTCTGTAATAAGAGAACAAATCG
>DYDE01000144.1 GCA_020718065.1 Marinifilum sp.
GAATATCTTCTGTTTGATAATCTGATAAAAGAAAAGAAAAAAATTGCTCCAGGTCTTTTTTGTAAGCAATTATAGTGTTGGGAGAGTATCGCTTTTCGAACTGAATATAGTTTAAAAATAGTTCTTGATATTTCATAAAAACAAAAGCAAATTATTCAAATATAATAATAATATTTGAATAATTTGCTTTTATAATAAAATTTCTGATTATTCCTAGAGGCTAAGCTTCTAATCCTTCTTGTAAATGTTGGATATAAATTGCTTTTAATCTTTCTTCTCTTCTAACAACAGATGGTTTAGTGAATTTTTGTCTTTCGCGCAATTCTTTTACAACGCCTGTTTTTTCAAATTTTCTTTTTAGTTTTTTTAAAGCTTTATCAATGCTTTCGCCTTCTTTAATTGGAACAATAATCATTAAAAACACTCTCTTTCTTTAAATTATTAATAATAAATTTATTTTGGGGTGCAAATATACATGTTTTTTATTAAAATATAAAATAGTAATAAAAAAGTCCTATTTTTTTATAAATAGGACTTTAATAATGTAAACTATTTTTTCACTGGTACACTTTTTAAAATACTAATTAAAAAATTCCAGAATTTTTCAACACTAGGAATATTTACTTTTTCATCTGGTGAGTGTGGATTTCTAATAGTTGGTCCAAATGATAACATATCCCAATTTGGATAAATCATACCTAATAAGCCACATTCTAAACCAGCATGTATAGCTTTAACTTCTGGTTCTTTTTTATAAAGCTTTTGATAAATTAGTTTTGATAATGCAAGTATTTCAGAATATACATTTGGTTTCCATCCTGGGTATTCACCTGAATGTTCAACAATTGCACCTGCATTTACAAATACACATTCAATCTGATTTGCAAGATCGTTTTTAGCCAAATCTACAGAACTACGCAATAAACACATTACCTCAATAATGCCATTTTCGCTTTTAACAATTGCTAGATTTGATGATGTTTCAACTAAATTAGGCATATCGACACTCATTGCAATCACTCCATTAGGGCAACCATAAACTGCATTCAAAAGATTATTTTCAGTTTTTTCATCAATCATTGTTGCTGGTAAATTTGTTTTCTCAGCTATAATTGTTAAATCAGGGTCTGCAGAATGATATTGACTTTTTACCTGTTTGGTAAATTCTTTTATAAACTCATTTAACTTTTGCTCCTCGCCAGCTGGCAATACCACAGTTACAAATGTTTCTCTTGGGATTGCATTTCTGAGATTTCCCCCTTCGAAACTTGATAGTTGAAGTTTCATTTTCTTTTTTGCTAACCACAAAAGACGGGTCATTATTTTATTTGAATTACCTCTGCCAAGATTAATATCTAAGCCAGAGTGTCCTCCTTTTAATCCTTTAACAATGATTTTGTATGCAATTGAATTTGCATCAACTTTCACTTCTGTATATTTAAATTTAGCTGCTGTATTTATACCACCAGCACAACCTATATACAATTCTCCTTCATCTTCAGAATCGAGGTTTAATAAAATATCACCTTTCAACAAATTAGGTTTTAAACCAACTGCACCTGTCATTCCTGTTTCTTCGTCTATTGTAAAAAGACATTCAATAGGGCCATGTTCCAGATCATTTGATTCTAATATTGTCATTGCTGCTGCAACTCCAATCCCATTATCAGCTCCCAGTGTTGTACCTTTTGCTTTTACCCATTCACCATCTATACGAAGGTTTATTGGATCTTTTTCAAAATCATGAATTGTATCGGTATTTTTTTGAGGTACCATATCTAAATGTCCCTGTAAAATAACACCTTTTAAATTCTCTTTTCCTTTTGTACCTGGTTTTCTTATAATAACATTTCCAACTTCGTCAACTATAGTTTCTAAACCTAGTTTTTTTCCAAAGTTTACAACAAATTCCCTTATTTTTTCTTCTTTTTTAGAAGGGTGAGGTACACTACATATACCCATAAAATTTTTCCACAATGCTGATGGTGGTAAATTTTCAATATTAAGATAAATTACTTCACTCATTTGTTTTTCTCCTTTATTAGTTCATGAAAATTAATTATTTCTTTAAAATATAGATTTGATAAAAATTTTGTTACTAATTCTTCTGATGGTTGAATTCTTTCTCCAAATTTCTCTTCTAATTCAATACAAATTTGCCCAACCTTATTTTTCCCATTCACTAAAAGCCATGTTGATGATCCTATTTCATCCAATTTTACATTTATATATTTTCTCTTAATTAATGGCATCAGTACTTTTCCCCATAATTTACTTGTAAATTTAGGAACAAATACGGTTACTTTTCCATTTTCTTCAATACGATGCTCATAAGTACTAAATGGTGTTAATTCCAGATAATTTACACCCTTTAATATTTTTCCTTTTGTAGTTTTTTTCATTTAAAAAAGCATCAATAAGATTAATTAATTTGTTGTATTCTGATTATTGTGTTTATTTCTATTTGGTATTTCTAGTATTGAAGTGATAATTGACAAAATAACACTGAATAGAAGCGCCCACCAGAATCCATTAACAACAAAACCATCTACGAATTTTGATGCAATTATAATGATAAATGCGTTAATAACCAATAAAAAAAGCCCTAAAGTAAAAAAAGTAATAGGTATTGTTAAAAATACAAGAACAGGTCTTAGTATTGAATTTAATATTGCTATAACAAATGCGACTATCACCGCTGTAATAAAACCATCAACACTAACCCCTGGTAATAAATAAGCTGAAATTACAACTGCAAAAGAAGATACAAGGACTTTAAGGAAGAAATTCATAAAATATATAATTTAAAAGAATTATAAAATTAGCTGCAAGTAATAAATTTTTTTACAGATTATCAAATTTTATTTGATACAAAAATTCAGTATTCGTATGTTTGTTTATCAGAGAATATGTAATTCTCAAACCTGCATCAATTGGAGCAATAAATCTAAATAAATGAAAGTCCATAGTTGCTTCTATACCCATGCTCTGAAATTTGGAAATATTGTTAAAATTATTAAATAAAGCGTAATCGTAAAAAAGATTTGCTTTAATTCTTTTAATATAAATAAAATTGGGTAAACTAATATCTGGATATATCAATGGTAATTTATAATCTAAAAAAATAGTTTTCATTTCTTTATTTCTAATAGCTTGCATACCCCTTGGCAGTGAAATAAAATCACTATAAACATATGTTCCATAATTCTTTTTTTGGTAACCCAATGAAACTCGAAAACTATGATGTTTAATAATACCTGGAAAATTCAACTTACTTGATAAAGAATATATTTCTCCCAGATTAAGTCCTTTTAATGGCGTATTTGAATATCTAAATTCTAATAATTGCCCCCATCTGGCTCGCATATCTTTCTCAACAGATTTCTTTTGATTGTAAAACAATATACTATATTCCAATGTGTTTATCTCTCCTTCAATAAAATTAGATGGGGTTGAATTGCTATGTTGAATGTAAGTGTTTGAAAATTTAATTTCTGGCTCAATTAGCCTATAGTACTTCCCTTTCGAAATATTAAAAGGAATATAAAATCCTGTATTTATTTTTGTTTCATGCCATTCAAATCTTATATTTTCTTTATTTTCGTTTAAATATGTAGAAGCTCTTTCTCCTTTACTTATATTGAAGTCAATTACTGGAAAAAAACCTTTGTAAGTGAAGTTTGCATAGTAACTTCCTGTTTTTTCATTTAGACCATATTTGTAACCTAGGCTTGTAAAAGCAGTACTTAATAAATTTTGTGATAAAACCGAAACACCTGGGTTGATGCTTTCATTATCTGCATCTATTGATAAAGGTGCCCAACTATGTACATTAAATATATTTTTTATTTTTGAATAACTCTTCGACTTATAAATAGAATCAGCTGCAAATGAGCACTTCTCATTGCATTGTTCCTGATTAGCAATTGTTTCATATAGCTTTATAGAATTGTTTTTAATTGTATCATATTTTATCCATTTATTTGCATCTGTATTTATTTCTGATATTCTATAACCTATGGCGGTATAATCAGAATATATCAGGTTATTTTTAGTAGAAGAGAAATTCGCATTCTCAGCTCCGAAAACAGAAGATGTTATTTGAAATTTTTGTTTACTGTTTGTATCAATAGTAAATATATTATCAATTCCAGTATATCCTGCATTATATATTATATAGTTTTCGTGAAAAATAGGTTTCGATATTTCCTCATAACTATAAGGAATAATGGTAGAGTATTGATTGGTTTCCATATTATAGATCATTAAACTCTTACCTAAATCCGAAACAGCAATAAATACAATTTTTGTACTATTATCATTCCACGAAGGAGTCAATAAAGTGGTATTTTCTGGTGATTTAATTTTTCTTAATATATTTCCCGATTCGTTTTCAATAATAACAATATTGTTTTCACCTAAAGGTGTATTTTCAATAGCAACAATATATTTTTTGTCTTTTGAAAGGTCTGGTGTAAATAAAAAAGATTTAGGCTGAATACTTTTGCATTTGTCAGTCTTTAAATCATAGGTTTTAATAATGCTGTATTTTCTGTTATCCCATCGCAGATCATAATTTACTTCCACCCAAACAATGGTAGAATCAATTACTGAGAATGTTTCAGAAAAAAGAAAGCCAGGTGTAAATAATTTTTTCTCTCTCTTTTGCCTGTCTATAGAAATAAAACGAGTAATATCATCAACCCCTTTTTTCACAACTATAATTGTACTGTCATTTAAATAATGCGGGTGTTTGTAATTGGTATATGTTTTAGGGCTTTCTGTTAGCGACTGTTGAGTTGTATATTTTACCAGCGACTGTTGACATCGCCAGAGACTATCAAGTTCTTTCAAAGTATTATAATACAATTTAGTTTTATTAATTTCAGTATTTTTTTTAATACCTCTGGAGAATGAGGTTATACCAAGTGGATGCCTTGCAACAAAATCTATAGTATTGTTCCATATAGCTGCATTGTATTTTTTTCGGGCATAGGCAGTTAAATGATAACCTAAAATATACTGATTTGGAGTAAAATCTTTATAGGAACCAAAAACAGCCTTGTCATATTTATATATTTTACCATTTAGCGTTTGTGTTTTTAACTCCATCTCAAATGTAGGTATTCTGCCTCTGCCTGTATTGCTCAATCCTGTTTCAGCACAAACAGCATCACCTTCCATAAACCAGGCCGGAATATATAATCCTAAAATCGAAGCAGTAATTTGTTCTCCAAATGCATAATAAAATATTTTACTAAAACCCTGATTTATTTTATTTATTTGAACAACATGCCGAAATTCGTGAATTGCCAATTGCTGAAGCCATTCTTGTCCGTATGTGTCTTGTGGTGGAATTGTGAAAAATTCAATTCTTTTTGGAGCCCAAATAGTAAAAGCATTTGATACTACAGACTCCGTATGCAAAATTATAGGTATATTCCTGGGCTTACTTACTAATGTCTTTGTTGAATTCTTATATATTTTTTCAATATAATTAGCCAGATACTGGGCTTGTTTCTCGTTTTGTTTTGGATATATTATTTTAAAATGTTCTGTTTTAATAAATTTCCAACAAATACTGGCCGGATCTTGTCCTATATCATAATATTGACAAAAAGAGAACTTGTTTACTATAAGAAATAAAAAAAAGAGAATAATTGCTTTAGCAAAACTATTATTTCGATCGAATATCATAAGAATAGTTTAATTTCAAACACATTCTATATACTATTTTGTTTCGGGAACATATTCATAAGCTCCAAGATCTGGTCCAAGATCACTTATTCTGCTATTTCCTTTAATATCAATAGGAATTAAAGTAGAAATTGACACCTTACCTTTGTCTATAACTGGCGAATTTTCTTTAATTGATAGATCATTTTTACCAACACTAACATCATTGAACAAAGGATCTGAATTTTTAATACATTCTGAAAAATAATCAGGGTTACTGGTAGGGATATTTGTTTTTATAAGGCAATTCTCAAACTTGTAATTGAAATATTGCATGTTCTCAAAATAACTATCTAAAAACAATTCATTTGCATTACTGCCATAAACGATACAATTCCCAAAATATGCACTTTCCAAAGCCCTAACATGATAATTTTCATTGATATCCTTATAATAATTATTCAAAACAAGCGAAGGTGTTTGTCTTATACTTTCTGACCATGAGTTACCAATTGTACAATGCCTAAAATCATAAGCACCTCCTATGGCTAACATTACTGCATATATACCACAATTACTAAATATTGAATTCTCAGCCAGAACAGTACTCCCTTGAGCATACAAACCAGCTACGCTCATATTCTTTATAATAGTATTGGTTAATATAAGCGTAGGATTTGTTGAGTTTCCAATTGTATCAGCCTGAATTCCCACCTGTCCATTCTTTATTATTGCATAATTTATCTCATTATTAATACTTCCGGATGAAAGCCATATTTTACCCCACTGTTCTGAAGGTGCAGGATCTTCTGAGTACCAATACTCCAACCTGTCACCTTGAAAAACAACTGGCTTTTCTTTAGTCCCTTCTACTTTTAAAGTTCCATCTTTATATACCATCAATGCTGCATTTCCATGTAAATAGATTTTTGTTCCTTCTTTAATTGTTAATGTAAATGAAGAATCCACAACAGCATATCCATAAATAACATGTGGCAGGTTGTCTGTCCATGTTGTATCGCTATTGCTTACTATAGAATAAGCAGGAAAATTTCTTGGAAAATATTTAGGACTTATAAAATGTGCATTTTGACCCCAGGCAACCAATTGTACTTTTTGGATATTGCCATTGGTCTCAAATATTATTGAATCGCTAATTACAAAAGGAAGATTCTGATGATTGGGATCTACCGTTACTTTAACAAAAATAAACAAACTATCCTTGCTCTCCACTTCTATATCATCTAGCGATGTACATGGTGTTCCATTTATATTAATACTAAAATTAGAAGAAGTACCACCAGACAAATAGACATTTGATATTTTTATTTTATGACTACTATTATTATACACCATTAAACGATTAGTTGTTGAACCAATTGTAGTAAAAACAGTATCAAACAATATTGTATCTGCTGAAAAACCCAGTTTAGTGGAAGGACTTGTATCAAATTTGTCTTTTTTGCAAGACATATAAGATGAAACAATAAAACACAAAATAAATACTTTGAATATATTTTTATAATATTTTTGAAGCATAACAATAATAAATTAAAAGGTTACTATTAATTTTACATTTAATTGCCTTGATGTTAAATAATTCGGAACTGCATAAGTTCTGCTTGAGACATCTTTAATCCATAAGTAAGATATAACATTATATCTTTGGAACATATTAAATACTTCTGCTGTTACCCATGCCGATTTAACAAACCTGAATGGATTTTTAGGAGGCAACTTTGTTGATTCATCTTTAAGTTGCTTGGCAAAACCAATATCAACCCTAAAATAATCTGGAATACGCAATGTGTCCTTATATTTATCTTTTCCAGGCGGACCAAAAGGCAAGCCACTGCCATAAACAAGATTTAAACTCATCTTATATGTTGGATTCATTGGAAGATAATCCTGGAAAAACAAACTTAAATTGATCAATTGATCCGATGGTCTTGGAATATAACCCGGGTATTGCTTTATACTATCCACTCTTTTCTGATCGATAGTTACACCTGGTATGATCAGAGAATCATATTTGTTATAATAATCGTAATAATAATCTCCTATGATGTCTTCTTTGGTTTGCATCACAGAAAGACTGGCCCACGATTCTACCCCACTAACAAATTCTCCGTTTATTTTCATATCAATACCAGTTGCATAACCCTTTGCATCGTTATTCCCATAATATCTGATTCTTACATTATCAACAATATATGGTGCCAAGCTGTTTAATTGTTTATAATAGATTTCAGCTGTATATTTAAATGGTCTATCCCATGCTTTAAAGTTCAATTCACTTCCTAACACAAAATGAATTGACTTTTGAGCTTTCATTTCTTTATTCAATTTTCCATCAAGTCCCCTGAGCTCTCTGTAAAAAGGAGGCTGATAATAATAGCCAGTAGAAAACCTAAACGAAAAATCGTTTTTCCAATTTGGTTTGAATGCAACAGTAACTCTTGGACTAATCAACAATTCACTATTAAGATCCCAATAGTTTGCTCTCAAACCAGCTGTAACTGATAATTTACTACTATCTACATTTAAATTCCAATTGTTTTGAATAAAAGATGAATACCTGTTCGATGATAAACTATTTTTTGATTTTACAACTTCCTGTAGATACAAATATTGGTATGCTTGAATATTGGGATTGTGATATCCAACCGAATCGGGATTATGAGGCAAAGAATATCCTGCAGAATCGATCATTTTCCACTCATCCAGATAATCGTTTATCATTTCATGCTGATATTTAACTCCCCATTGAAAAAATCTCTTTTCTTTCTGCACACCACCCTTGTGTTCAAGACTATAAACTGTTGCATCAAGGTTGTTCCTTGCATGATTCAGAAAGGTACCAACTCCCAAAGGTATTCCAACCTCATTACCAAATTCATCACTTCCCAGATTGTTTTCTAATAAGTTTAAAAAATACTGCCCTTGTATATCATAAGTTTCACTTTCAAAAGATTTAAAAGTAGAACCTATTAATTTGAGAAACACCTTATTTGTTGGTTTAAAATTTGCCGATACGGCACCAAAGTAAGTTTCAAATCGATCCTCCTCCTTGCCATCAAAGTATATTGTAAGCTTATACGCTTCATTAAAAGTACCATATGTAGTTTCCCTGGTTGTAGGAACAAACATATACCTGTTTCTCGAATAATATCCCAAAGTAGAAATTTCAAGTTTTTTTGAAACATCATAACATAAATATGTTTGAATATCTGTAAATGAAGGCTTATAATCTCCCTTGGTTTGTAATGTATTTAAAATATATTGATTCGATTTTTGTCTCACCCCCATCAGGTATTTGAATGAGGTGTCTTTAGAACAACCTTCAATATTTAAATTTCCACCCAATAAGCTCAACGAAGTGGATGCACCAAATTTCACAGGTTTTTTATACTGAATATCCAAAACCGATGACATTTTATCACCATACCTTGCTTCGAAACCACCTGCAGAAAATAAAATGGACGAGATCATTTCAGAATTAACAAAGCTCAACCCTTCCTGCTCTCCTGAATGAACCAAAAATGGTCTGTAGATTTCAATATCATTTACATACACCAGGTTTTCATCATAATTGCCTCCCCTCACAGAGTATTGTGAACTTAGTTCATTGTTTGACGAAACCCCGGGCATGGTTTTTATCACTGTTTCAATTCCTCCGCTAATATTGGGAATAATGGATGCTATTTTAGGATTTATCTTTATAAAATCTGACCCGAATTTTTTTTCTTTTATTTCTACACCTGTTAAATCTTTTGATTTCGTTTTAATCTTAAAATTTAATTGTTTTCTTTCCCCGCTTTTAAGTTTCAATTTAATGCTGTCTGCCTCAAAACTAACATGAGAAACAAGTATGATCAAATTAGTATTTGCAGGTACTTTCAGTTCATATTTTCCGTATTTATCAGTGTATGTTCCACCGGGAAATCCATACACCGAAACACTTGCAAATTCAACAGGCTGTGAGTTTACATCTTTGGCTGTGCCATATATGGTTGCATCATTCTGGCAGTTTGCCTTAATATTAAAAACAAAAACCAACAACAATAAAAAATAAAATGCTTTTTTTAATTTCATTTTTAAAACAAATAATAAATTAATAATTATGAATAATTAAATTATTAACGGAATATTTTAAATTATATTGCACAAAAGTAAAAAAAACAGCATCATCTTTTTATTTTAATTATTTTATGTGCTTAAACTTCAAATTTTATTCTGTTCAGTTAAAAAATATGGTTCTGTTTTAAGATAAATGTGGAAGAATTTTTGACCTCAATACAACAAGAATGTGTGTTTGCTTATTTTTTTTCTTTGTGAAATCTTTGTGTTTTTGAGTCTTGGTGGCATTAATAATTTAGATTTCTACATTATTGTAAAACAGAACCCAAAATATTAATGTCAGGGTAAAACTTATGAGATTCCCTGCCTGCCTTGCCCGGTAAGTTCGCTATGCCTAGAATGACAAAGCAGAAGCCATGCTACCATAATATGAAACAATATTAAAGTGCTGTAGGCACAAAATAAAAAAAACAAAATAAGATCGAACAACAACAATTTCATCTATTAAGAGGGCTTCTAAAAATTAGATTATTTGAAGTGGACAAAATTTTAAAACCAGAGTTTACATTAGTAAATGAGAAATAGCGAAGCGTATTCATTAACTCATATAAAATAAAAACAATTCGTTAATAATTTTAAAATTGAAGTCCAACG
>DYDE01000145.1 GCA_020718065.1 Marinifilum sp.
CAAAAAATGCAACTCCCCAAAACCCATCTCTCCTTTGCCAAACCCTGCTCCATATCAAACAAAAACTCCCCACCTCCCCAAACCCCCATTTGCGATAACAACTACACCTCAAAAACAAGCAAGCCCATAACAACAAGTCAATAACAATGTTTGTAATGAAAAAAAACGACTTGCAAGGGGGGTGTTTTCACCCTAAGAAGGGGGGTGTTTTTCTTGTGGATAAAATTTGGTTTTGTTGTTTATTAGTTTAAACTTTGATAAAAAAACATTTGTTAGATTATTGATAATAAAAAATATAAAATAATGAAACATACAATTATAATAATATTTTCTATTGGTTTGCTTTTAAGCTCATGTAATAATAAAACAAAAAACAACATTGCAGATTTTACCAAAAAATATGAAGGCTCTATTGGTGGTAAATACAGTATAGTTGTTAATCTTCATAAAAATGCAAAAAATGAATTGTCAGGTACCTATTTTTATAAAACCATTAAAACAAATATTGAACTCAAAGGCAATATTACAGAGGGAAAAACTACACTAAATGGTTTTGATAATTTTGGAAATAATATTGATTTGTTTGTAGGAACATTTTCTGATGATTTTTCAGAGTTAAAAGGTGACTGGTCCAAACCAGATGGTTCGAGAACGATGGAGTTTTCGATTAAAGAAGTTATGAAGCCAGGTAAAGATAAAAATGAAAGTTCAAATGATGTAATTATTGAAACTGTTACTGTAAAAGAGACACATTTAAAAGATATTTGTTTAACAATCTCAGAATCTAAATACCCAAAAATTAATGGTTCATTTGATATTAAGTTCCTAAAAAAACTAAATAATTTGTTTAGCAATAATTTCAATAAATTTATTGAAAGAGCAAAAAAGGAAGATGCTGGCTGTATTGGGTCAGAGGATACATACGAAAATTCAGAGATGTATCCACATGCTTATGGAGATTTCAAAGTACTTCCAAATAACAATAATATTATTTCAGTAATCCAGCATATGACATCAGATGTGGGTAATATGGGGAATTTTTGGATGCCAGAATCGTTTGTTGTAACGGCAGATTTAAAAAACAAGGTAATTTGGGGTAAAAAAGAGTTTGATCTTAAGAGTAATCAAATTGACTTTATTAACAAAAAAATAAAAAAATATTTTAATGAAATATACCCAAAAGATAAGGATATCTTAAGTTACCCTCTTATTGAAAACTTAAATGATTTTAATAATATGAAATTAGGTGTTCGCAATGATAGTATAATGTTAGTGGTAGATACAAACCCTGTTGGTTATCATGCTGGCTTAGGAACTTATATAATCCCAATTGATAAAATAAAACAATGAAAATTAACATAGTTAAAACAAATTAAAACATTAAATTATGAAAGCATTATCAATAATTGGAATGGCTATTAGTTCCTTAGGAATAATTATAAGCTTTGCTATTATGCAAATAAAGTGCTATACAAGTTTTTTTGCGAATCCTTATTATGATAATAAAGGTTTAGGGTTAGGTATTATTTCTTTATTATTAAATTTATTTTTCTTGGGATTTTCAATTATCTCAACAATTGTTGCTTTTAAAAAGAAAAAATAATTATCAAATAGAAGTCTTTTTATAAAAAGTGGAGACCAGAACCCACTAAAAAAAAACGGTTAGCCTCGTTAGTTAGCGAGGGGCGTTATCGAAAAGCCAAATGAGTAGGAAAAAAAATAAAATATGAAAAAGAAATTATTTGTTTTTATTATCCCCGTATTATTCATTTTTTTAACAGGATGTCCTTATGCTAGTGATTATCCTATTGATAAACCAAGTGTCAAAGTTGATATTGGGTTGCTCGGTAAATGGGAAGATGCAACAGGTAATACTAGTTTTGTGGGAGATAAGCCAGTGTATGTTGTTACTAAAAAGTCAACATTCATTTATGGTATATCAACAACTTCATATGTACAAAATTCTTCAACAAATGGATTAGAAGAAAATACTACAGTTTACGAAGGTCATATTTCACTTGTTAATGATATTGAATTTATTAATATCAAACAAATTTCTCCAGAATCAGATAATAAATATTTTATTTATAAATTAGAAGTTTCAGGTAACAACTGTATTTTATCAGAATTGTCTTCTACAATTGATAAAACTTTTTCAAGTTCTGCAGAACTAAAGGCATTTATTTTAAAAAATCTTGAAAATGAACTTTTGTTTTCTGGGTCTCAAACTTTATTCAGAAATTAAAAATTAAATAAAGATTTAAATTATTTATTAATAAACATTTTTTCAGATCAATTCGTTGTGCAATTATAATTAAAAACAATATGAAAGAATATTTTTACTCCGATGGTCAAGAGCAACTTGGCCCATTGAAAGCAGAAGAATTAAAAGAAAAGAAAATCAACAAAGATACCCTTGTATGGTGCGAGGGTATGGAGGATTGGCAAAAAGCTGGGGATGTTGAAGAATTAAAGTTTTTATTTGTTGCTACTCCACCTCCTCTCAAAAAAGTTGATTCATCTCTTGTTATTGAACCAGATAAAAAGAAATCATCTCCACCTCTAAAAACAAAGTCTAATATTAGTTCTGAAAATCCAGTACCAGAAAAAAAGAAAAAGAAGAAAGCGATAATGGCAATTATTATCATTACTTCTGTTTTTGTTTTAGCTTTTGTAATTTTTTTACTATTTAAAGATAAATTTATAAATAATGATTCCTCTACCGATTCTGATAATTCATCTATTGAGCAACCAACAAAAAAATCAGAATCTGAACTAAAAGCGGAGTTATTGCAAACAGAACAGAGTAATCCTACGAATTATTTAACTGTAAGTGGAACTGGCAGATCAAATTTTTGGAACGAGGCTGTGGTTGAGGGAGACATATACAGCAGTGCTACACTTGCAACATTTAAGGACATCAATATTTCTGTAGAATTTTTATCAAAAACGGATGCATTATTGAGTATTGACGAATTTATGATATATGATTTTATTAAACCTGGTGGGAAGCTTCATTTTAAACAAAAATTTGGCTCTTATCCTTCTAAAACAAATAATATTTCTTTTAATGTTATTAGTGTTAAAGTTGCTGAATAAGTTTATTTAAATTGAATCGGCGACATGGTAAAACAATATGATAAAATTATTGATAAATATGTTCCAGAACTTGACAACTGGGTAAATATAATAAATTCATATATAAATATTTTGTTTAGTCTTGAGAAATGTTCAGATTCTGATATTGAAAACAAAACTCATGATGTTGTTGTTTTATTTAGTAAAATATTGACAATATTTTCAAAGTCAAGTCAAATAAAAGATAAATGGGAAAATCCAACATTTTTTCTAAATCCGTTTGGTTTTCAAACTCAAATTAAATCATGTAAAACTGGCATTTCAATTGAAATGGGCATTGATAATAAAGGAATATATATGGAATCATTCATCAACAATGCTGAAAATATAAAAAATATGAGTGATGAATTTTGGATTTCTTTCCTTGAATTATCTAAAATCGGAATATTTGAATTCAAAGAAAATGGAAGGTTTTCTTCTCAAATTACCGCTAAATATCCTCATCTTTTTAAGACTTTTAAAGGCAACATATATAAAATAATGCGTAATTACTTTTTAATGGAATATTTGCAAAGAGAGAAAGATGATTTGGGATGGCTAGAAATGAGATGGGACTCGACATATTCTTTTGAAGATATTTTTATTAACGCCTTTATTACATTTAAAGAATTTTATAGATTTAACTATTCATTATGGAAAATAAATGATTTAAAAAAATATAAGAAATAAACCACATTAAATTCAATTAAAATGAAAAAGGACGGTATTTATGATTAATATTTTAATGGAAAAACCTTTTAAACCCATATGGATTGAATGGAAAAAAGAAAAAAACGAATAGATATAGATACAGATATTATATATAAAGATATTTTAGAGTTTATTCCTACAGAAGATTGTTTATATCAAGCTTATGGTGATAGTCCTATTTATGGTCGGGATGTTTTATAATATATTGGGAGGACAAATAATCCATTAAGAAGATTAAAGGATCATATACATTCTGATTTTAGTAGAATTAACAATCTTTCATTATGTTTTGGATACATTGCAAAAGAATGTGAAGAAAAGGCTACTAATCATACAATGGAAAATCTTATATTAATTGCAGAATCCCTACTTATTACAATGCTTAAACCATCATACAATTCATTTAATATTAAAGATACCCATGATTTATTAAAAAAGAATAAAAAATATATTTTATTAAATACAGGAAATAGGTACGCTTTACCACTAGAAGTTACAAATATTTGGTGGGATGGAGAACAAGACTTAATAAATAGCTTAAATAAAAATGACTGAAAATAAAAAAAAATCCTATAAGATAAACCGCAACTTTGTTATTGTTCTGATAATTATAATTATAATAATTGCCTGGGGTTGGTTTTTTAAAAAGGAAAAAGAAAGACAAAGACTTGAAGAAAAAGATAAAAAGCAAAATAGATTAAAAGAAGTAGAAGAAAGAATAGGGGTTTTACAACCTCAAAAAGAAAAAATTGAACGAAAAGAAAAGCAACTTTTAATTGTAGTAAGAATTATTATAGGAATCTTATTTGTTATTTTTAATTGCCTTAACTTTTTCTATTGGACAAAGGATTGTAAATTAGGAGGTATTCTCAATTTTAACTGGGCTATCTTAATGGGTTATTCCTTTATTGCTTTTCTGAGATATGGTTCAATAAACAAATTTGTTGAAGAATTAAAATCAAAATTTGCATATCAGTTAAGAAAAAACAATTTTGATTCACTTGAAGAACTTGAACAATTGATAAAAGAAAGAGATATTTTAAATGATGAACTTATAAAACTTGAAACAATTACAAGTGATGATGGTAAGTTTCTAGATTTATAAACATTTGATTCATATTCTAATGCTGACATGTAATAAATATAATAAAATATATCTTAAACAAACAATTTTTTTGTTAGAGCTTATCATATATGATTGTTATGTGAAGCACTTACTGACCTATAGTAAAATATAAAACTTAATAGAATTTGAATTATGCAACAGACGAATAAATTAGAATTGCTTAAAGAAGCAATTTCCCCTGTATCATGGGACAATGGTTCATACAGTTTTTATTCTCTAACAATAAGCCTTAAAGGGACAGCTACAATTGAGGCTTTAAAAAACGAGAAGGAAAATGCTAATTGTTTTGTAACACTTATTCATGAGTATGTTCATTTCATTCAAAATTTTACAACAACATTTGGATTCACTAATTTTATAACCTATATTGACTTATTTGCAGTTTTTTTTGGAGAAAACATTTTACTAAATCATGACCCTGCAATTCCCATACAAAAAGGTATCGTAGACACAAAATTTGGTAATAAAAATTTTGCGAATTTTATGAAATGCGCATTTCTAGGGATAGAGAAAAATGGAGCTGGTAAATTTGTTTTTCAACCTACTTCAGAAAAAGATTTTACGATAATTGAATCTACAATAAAAAATACATATTGGAGTAAAGATGTTCCCATCTCATATATTGCTTATCAAAGAAAATTGATCCCTTTGAATGAATTTGTTGCCTCAGAGAATATGGCAATAGTTGCATCTTATCTTTCTTCAGGTCTTTCACTTGATGAAGCAAAAAAAACAATAAGTAAATGGGGTATTGAGTATCACATCATTTATTCATTTCTAAATAATATTTTTCCAAACAAAAATTGTTTCAAATTGACTTACATTATTTCTGAGATTTCTTTATTGATACCCCCTTATACTAAAATTATTGCCGACATTTTAATGTATTTGTCCTCCTATATAGAAAGATTTGATAAATTAAATGAAGACGAAATAATTGGTGATATAAAAAAGAAGGTTAAATTTGATATTGCACTACCAATAATATTAAAAGAAACCAATAATCAACTAGATGAAAGAATTTTGACTTTTACTAAATATGAAAAACAGTATGAGTTTTATATTTATTTAAAAGAGGTTCTTAATTTATTTAAAAGAGGTTTGGCAGAAAGGGCAACTTCATCATTTACTTATCGTGACAATTTTGATAGTTCGTTTTTGGATTATTATGGAAAAATAATCAATTCTCCAATACTTATATTCTCAGATGAAAAGAAAACTATGCTTGGTGAATTATCGGATGAATTTATCAATTCAATTGCAATTTTCAGTGGTGTTTTAACAGTATTTCTTCAAACGTATTTTAATAAAATTAATAAATGCCCTTTTGTGTCTAACAATAGTTTATGTGCTCATACAAAAGGTAACGAATGCTTAACAAACCCTTTTTCCATATATGTAAAAGAGGAATATAGAGGTTGCCTATTTTATAATTCTTTAAATATAATTGGGCTCAAAAAACCTGGCAGAGTATAAAGAAATCTACTACTTAAAATATTATTATATGGAAATACCAATAGAATATAGAGGCAAATATTTTTATCACTTTACTCATTTTGAGAATTTAGAATCTATTGTGAAGAATGGATTTCTTTCAACGAATGAAAAAAATAGAAGGAATATTAAACATACTGATATTGCTAATGAAAATATTCAGAATAGAAGAAGTGAAATGGATATAACATGTTTTCCATATGGCAAAGTTCATGATTATGTCCCATTCTATTTGGCAACAACTAATCCAATGCTACTTTCAATAACAAATCGAAAAAATATTGACCAACCATTTCTTATTTTTTTTGCTATACCAATTGAGAAAATCACAGAAGAAAATGTAATTTTCACAAATGCCTCAGCAAATACTAATCAACCACCTAATTTTTTCAACTCCCCCGATGATTTAAAAAAATTGGATTGGGCTGCTATAAATAAAACAAAATGGGGCTGTTTTGATGATAATGAAAAACACAAGCGAATGGCTGAAGTTTTAATATATAAGGAAGTACCATTGGATTGGATACATAGTATTATTGTTTGGAGTGATTCATTCAAACAATGTACTATTAATATATTTACAAAAAACAAAAAAAAAGTCCCAAATGTCACATTTTCACCATTTAAATGTAGGCATTTTTATTTTACTAAATTTCAACTGAAACGAAATAATGAGACTCTAGTAACTGGACCATATTTTCTTAAATACAAGTTTGAAAATACAATTAATAAAATTATAAATAATAGAAAACCTATAAGAGATTCCAAACCTCGCTTTAAGAACATTGATAATGCTATACAAAAATTGAAGGATGATTTTTGTTCAATACCTGAGTTGGAAGAAATTTTTGAATTAAATACTGATAACAAGATACATAGTGATAATGTGAGTGACCACACTAAAAAAGTAGTTACTAATTTATCAGGAGTCAAGTATTATGAAGAATTGTCAGAAGAGGATAAGCAAATAGTTTTAATATCTGCCTATTTCCACGATATTGGTAAAGGACCTAAATCAAAGTGGGAAGACGGGATACAGTATGCATATCCCGACCATCCTGCAGACGGGTTAGAAATGCTTGAAAGGATACTATCGGAAGATTTTGAAGAAATGACTGTTTATCAAATAAGAAAAATTTGTCTTTTAGTCGGATATCACGATTTAATTGGAGATATATTGGAAAAAGAGCGTAGTAAAAAAGAATTAATTGATTTAAATATAAATGGAAAAGAATTAAACATGTTAGCTTCATTAACTATTGCTGATGTATCTGCAATTAATTTTATGTGGAATTTAACTATTGGTTTAAAGATTAATAACTTTGTACAAGAAATAACTGAAAAATTATGTTTATATGATTGATTTTTTAACTGGTGACTTCTTTGATTTTGATGCAGACATTCGCATAAATACAGTTAACTGTGTGGGTGTTATGGGCGCAGGTGTTGCCTTATTATTTAAAAATAGATTTCCTAAAATGTTTATTGATTATTCTATAGCATGTGCAAAAAAGGAAATCAAACCAGGAAAACCTTATGTATGGAATGACGACAATATGTTTTCAAAAACTACAATTATTAATTTTCCTACAAAAATTCATTGGAAAAATCCATCTGAATATGAATACATTGAGAAAGGATTAATTTGGTTAAAACAATACTTAATAAGTAAAGAACATTCAACTATAACTATACCTGCACTTGGTTGTGGCCATGGTGGTTTAGAATGGAATGTGGTTAAGGAAATGATAATTAAATATTTAGGTGATGTTAATTCTAAAATATTAGTATTCGAACCAAATAGTTCAACAAAAACTTCAATTAATATAAAAGAAGAAGAAGAGTTAATAAAACATGATATAAAGAAAATAATTCCTAGTGATTCAAATTATCCTACAAAACTTTTAGGTCGGTCAGCTACTGAAATTTTCTATAAAGGTTACTATGATTTAATGCAAAGCAGAAATCTAGCAATAATTGTTAACTCAAAACCTGAAGATCGAGAACAGAAAGCACTCATAGAATTTTTAGATGAATTTCCTAATGATGAATTTACATTCCTTCTTGGATTTAGCAGTAGTTATGAGATTGATTTAACAAAAGAAGTATTAGCAAGAGGGTATAAAGCAATAATTACTCTACCTTATGGAATACTACAATTAAAAGTGCGAAAGGACTTAAAGGAATATTGGTCCTATAAGAATATTGTTGTATTATCCACATCTAATCCAAGTCAAATTTGGAAAAGTTATGAAAGTATTAATTCTTTCAAATTCAGATTGAAACTTGCTAATATAACCTTGATAAATAGCATTAATTATGAGAAATTTATAAAATTTGAGAAAGATATTAAGCTTCCTGAAAACAAACTTTTTTATGTTAGTTATTGGAATAATCAAATTGACTTTTTCAATAAACTTTCAGCAAAAAAAATTGGGATTAACCCTGAAACAAATAAGCCTAATATAAAACCAATTATGGAAACTTTTCAAAATATAAAATTGTAATCCAAAACCATCGTGTATAAGTAATTGAGGTTTGTAGCGTTTCCCCGTTCGGATGAGACTCCGCCTCTGTCTAATATATCTAATCAGGCTTCAGCCTGAAAAACAAATCAATTTCTTTATCTTCATTTCTCTAACAATCAAATCCACAGGGTAAAAAAGCCACACCCTTTACCATCTCCTACACACAAGCAATCCCAATGGTTAAAGGGCTTCGACTGTCTTTTTTGCCCTTCCCCACGCCATACCCTTCTGTTGTTTTTTTCTGTCACACTTTTTGTATCAACACACAAACAGCACATTGCCTTTTGCTTTTAAAATTCTTTAAATTTAAAAGGTAAAAGCAAAAGTCAATAAGCTGCACCAACCCACAAAACAAAAAGATGTGTTGCCTCCAAGCACCACCCCGCTAAACCGAATTTGCAATTCAGCTTCGAACATTAAGTAATATGTAATTGCCTCTCTAATTTGCTAAATCAGAAAAAACAAATACATTTACTTCCAGTAAGTGTAATCGTAAATCGTAAATCCAAAACTTGTAGTGAGCTTGTCGAACTATCGTAAATACCCAAACTTCCCGCAAGTGCAATCGTAAATCGTAAATCCAAAACTTGTAGTGAGCGAAGCCGAACTATCGTAAATAACTTTGTGTACCTTCGTGCAAACCTGCTCCATCACTTCACCTCTCTTCATAATGTTGCTTTTATATGAATCACAATTTAGGTTTTTAGAGTTTTTTTAAAAATAATTTGCTTTTTCTTAAATTATTATTTATATTTGTTCTAAATAAGAAAATAATTATAATGATATTCAATAAAATAAAGCAGTCATTTTGTTTTAATATATTGGATATGTTTTTTATGATCTCAAAGAGTATCTTCTTTTTTTAAACATAAAAAAAAACTATGAAGAAAAACTTAATAATAATAGTAATGATTATCGGTTTTCCTGCACTACTAAACATTGTTGCAGCTCAGGAAACCATAACAAATAAAATAAAAAATAACTCTAAAAATAAAATAAATATGAACACATCAAATAAATTCGAATTCAAACCTTTGCCATATTCTTATGATGCACTGGAACCATATATTGACAAACAAACCATGGAAATTCACTATAACTTGCACCATAAAACATATTATGACAATTTTATGTATGCCATTAAGGAGTCTGAAATGGAAAAAATGGACATACTGGATATTTTAAAAAACATTAGCAAATACCCTGTTGCCGTCCGAAACAATGCAGGAGGCTACTATAATCACACTTTATATTGGGAAAATATGAAACCCAAAGGAGGCATTCTCACCAACAGCGAATTATCGGA
>DYDE01000146.1 GCA_020718065.1 Marinifilum sp.
TAGAAATAATTTTTGGCACCGAAAAACACACCGAAAAAGGAGCTGATGATAAAGATGTTACTACAGAAAAACCAAGGATCATCAACAATACAAAACCTGCCTGGACGCTCAAACCTGCAGATCTAAAGGAAGAAGATTATCAGTCTTTTTATAAAGAATTATATCCATACACATTCGACGATCCTTTGTTCAATATTCATTTAAATGTCGATTATCCTTTCAATCTTACAGGTATTCTTTACTTCCCCAAGGTGAAGAAAAACTTTGAAGTACAAAAAGACAAAATTCAATTGTATTGCAACCAGGTTTTTGTTACCGATTCAGTAGAAGGGATCGTACCTGACTTTTTGACATTAATGCATGGCGTTCTCGATTCGCCCGATATTCCTTTAAATGTGTCAAGAAGTTTTTTGCAAAGCGATTCTAATGTTAAGAAAATATCGAACCATATAACCAAAAAGGTAGCTGATAAACTCGAAGAACTTTTCAAAAACAACCGCGAGGACTTCGAAAAGAAATGGGATGACATTAAGATCTTTATCGAATACGGAATGGTTTCGGATGACAAATTCTATGAAAAAGCCTTAAAATTCTGTCTGTTAAAGAACATCGAAGGCAAATATTTTACACTCGATGAATACAAAGAACACATCAAAGCGCTTCAGACCGATAAAGATAAAAAACAGATCTACCTATACACCAACAATCAGGAAGACCAACATAGTTATATAAAGAATGCTAAAGAACGTGGCTATGATGTGCTTATAATGGATGGCGTTATAGATCCGCATTTTATCAATAAAATAGAACAGAAGATAGAACACACCTCATTTGTTCGCGTTGATGCTGATGTAATTGACAATTTGGTTAAAAAAGAAGAAAGTCTTCCTTCTAAACTTTCGGAAGAGGAAAAAAATACACTTAAACCAATTATTGAAAAGCAGATCGACAAAGGTAAATTTACAGTGGCTTTTGAAAGTTTAAGCGAAAAAGACCAGCCTATGATTATTACCCAATCGGAATTTATGCGTAGGATGAAAGATATGTCTTCTACTGGTGGTATGTCCTATTTTGGCAATATGCCGGAACAATACAATCTGGTTATAAACAGCAACCATCCTATTGTTTCAAAAATTCTTAACGAAACAAATGAGGAACAGCAAAATAAGATGGTAAAACAACTTACAGACCTTGCCTTCCTTTCTCAAAACCTGCTGAAAGGTGAAGAATTAACAAACTTTATCAATAGAAGTCTGGATTTGTTGGATTAAACCTAATAATATTTTAAAAATCAAAGGGCTGCAATTTTCAGCCCTTTATTTTTTGCTCATTCTTGCTGATAAAGAAACAAAATGATAGGGTATTTACGTATAAACTTTATTGATAATTGAAAAACACTAAACCAAAAAATGACGAAAACACAAGATCCGATTAAAATTTTATATGAAAGTAGAAGAAATTATATTACATTATTAAAAAGGGTTTCAGATGCAGTCTTCCTGATCAACAGATCCAAATTTATTGAATGTAATGCAAAAGCATTAGAGCTTTTTTCAAGCGAAAGATCCTATATTATAGGTAAAACGCCTTCATTTCTTTCATCAAAAACCCAACCCGACGACAAAACAGTTGAGTTATTTGAACAAAAATACCTGAAAAAGACTTTAAGAGGAACGTCTCTTAATTTTGACTGGGACTTTGAAAAACCTAATGGAAATGTTATCAATACAAATGTGCAGCTCGATTTGGTAATAATTCAAAACAAGCGAATGGTTCAGGCAATCATTGTTGATGTTTCCGAAAGTTCTCAGTTTAAAAGAAAGATATTGAATGCCGTTATCGATACACAGGAAACGGAAAGAAAACGTATGGCAGAAGATTTGCACGATGGCTTAGGTCCTTTGCTTTCAAGTATTAAAATTTACTTAAATCTTATTTCTACAAAGAAATCAGATAGCAAGGAAAAACGAAATCTGGTAAAATATACCAATGAATTGATTGATGAAGCCATAAGAAGTACTAAAGAAATTTCAAATAATTTAATGCCAAGCCTTTTAGCCGACTACGGTGCGCTCGCTACCATAAAATCTTTTTGTAAAAAGATCAATATTACCGGTTTGCTTGATATTGAATTAGATACTTTAGGATATACTAAAAGATTAGAACAACATATTGAAATTACCCTTTACAGGATTATTCTGGAGTTGATCAACAACACCCTGAAGCATGCCAATGCAAACAATGTTTACATTAAACTTTTAATACACAACAACAAAGTTCATTTAACATATACAGATGATGGATGTGGATTTAATATCAGTAAAATTAAATTGAAACAAAATGCAGGAATGGGAATCAACAATATATTTAGCAGGGTAGAATCTTTGCAGGGTGTTTGTGATTATTTTTCGGAAGAAAGTAAAGGGACTTGTGTTAAAATTGTATTTGATATTGAAAAAAACAAAACAACTGTAACTGCATGAACAAACAAGAAAAATACGAGAGATTATACCAACAGATAAAAGAATTGTTGAAGAAAGAAGCTGATATTATTGCTAAAATGGCAACCATCAATGCCGTCTTATATCATAAAATAGATTATTTTTTCTGGTGTGGGTTCTATCGATTGATAAATGAAGAACTAATTGTTGGTCCGTATCAGGGACCGGTTGCTTGTCAGAAATTAGAGAAGAACAAAGGTGTTTGCTGGACATCCGTCAATCAAAAAGATATTGTAATAGTAGAAGATGTACACCAATTCCCTGATCACATTGCTTGCGATTCACGCTCTCAGTCCGAAATCGTAGTCCCTATTAAAAACAACTCTGGGAAAATTGTTGCAGTATTTGATGTGGACAGCAAAACCAAAGCTTCTTTCGACAAACAAGATGCTGAAGGTTTGCAAAAGATAGTGTCATTAATTTATGATTTATAATATCTTTTTATTGTTAAATTTGTGATTATATAAAGTTTAAGTATTTTAATCTATTACAAAAGCAGATCTTTAGATTTTTTTATGAACGAAGTGCAATTAAGAAAATCAGAATTGTTTGATGACCCCCTAAGGCTTTTCAATGTCATGTTAGATGATATTAGAAATGCTACTAAATATATTTATCTGGAAACATATAAATATGGCAACGATCCTATTGGTATGAAATTCAGAGATGAATTAACCAAAAAAGCCAAACAAGGGGTAGATGTTAAAGTAATGATTGATTCTTGGGGTGCCTATGTCAATAGAAATTTCTTTGCAGAAATGATAAAACATGGTGGTAAATTAAGATTTTTTAAGAAAATTAATATTTCCATCAACTTCTTCACGAAAAGTCATAGACGCAATCATCGGAAACTGTTAATTATTGACGATAATATTTTTTATATTGGATCTGTTAATATCAGCAACTATTCAATTGTTTGGAGAGAAGGTGTACTTCGGATGGAGAACCAAATGGCAATGATATTTAAGAAATTATTCCTCGATAATTTTGCGATATACAATAAGTATTTTTATGATAAAATAATCTACTCAAAAGTAATAAAATACAAAGAGTACGAAATAATAAGAGATGTTCCCACCACAGTTCTCCAACCAACCAAAAAGAAATATATTGAACTTATTAGAGGGGCGAAAGAAGAAATAATTATAGAAACTCCTTATTTTTTACCTGGTAGTTATGTTAGAAAAGCCTTGATAGAAGCTGCAAAAAGAGGAGTTAAAATAAAAGTACTAACACCTAAACACTCAGATGTTGGAATAGTTGACACTTTGAGAAGCCGTTACCTCGGAGAAATGCACAGAAATGGCATTGAATTTATTTTTTACCTGCCTTATAATTTGCATGCTAAAATCTTTTTAGTAGATAAAAAATATTTTGTTTTGGGAACATCGAACTTCGATTACAGAAGCTTTCGTTTCCAGCACGAAATCAATCTTTTTGGCAATAACAGAAACATTGTTAACCAGATTGTAGATCATTTAAATGGCACCATATCTGATAGTGTGCCATTTGATTATCAGCACTGGTTAAAACGACCTTTTATTGAAAAGTTCTTTGAATGGATATTCATTCCCTTCCGTCATTTCTTTTAAAATAATTATTTTTCCTTCCTTTTGTTTTTTAGTTTTCTTCTACATTGTATTATTTTATTAAGTACAAATAGCAATATTGTTAATATAAAAATTATTGCTATTTAATATTTGCAACTTTTTTAAAAAAAAGGATATAATTTTGCAAGTTTTGCAAAAAATATAATTATTTTTGACAACTAATATTAAAATGTTTTATTATTATGGCACTCAAAAAAGGAGAGATACGAAGCATTCCAATGCAGCTTCAGTTCTTAGACAAAATAAAATCGTTGACTTCTCCTCAAAATAATCCTGCAGAAGAACTTGCAGATTTGCTTGATATAAGTTCCGATAGTGTTTACCGACGTTTTAGAGGCGACACAAACCTAACACTTGAGGATATATTAAGATTATGCGAGCATTACAAAGTAGATTTTGATTTTAAAAGCTATAGTACAAACCTGGTTTTATTCAGATATAACTATCTGTTTAATCAGGTGGGGTTCGAGAAATATTTAAAGGACCTGCAAAAACAAATTACAACCCTTCAGGATTTAAAATATAAAGAAATCATTTTTTTAGCTATTGATGTTCCAATGTTCCATCATTTCAAGCATCCCATGCTTGCTGCTTTTAAAGTTTTTTTCTGGTTGAAAAATGTAGTTAAAGACAATAACTTTAATAATCAAAAATTCCGTAAAGATATTATCGACCCCAAGATTCTTAGAACAGGCAAACAAATATATGAAGCTTATTGCAACATTCCTTCTACTGAGATATGGACTACCAATACGGCTAATAGTCTTATTTCTCAAATAGATTTTTCTTGGAGTTCCGGAATGTTTGAATCTAAAGAAGTAGCATTGCAAGTATGTAAGGAAGCCCTTGATGAGATTAAACTAATTGAGAAACAAAGTGGTTCTGGCACCAAACAAACTCTAAACAAAAAAATTGATAATGTTGAATATAATTATTCGCTCTATTTAAGCGATATGGAAGTTGGCAACAACTGCATTTATGTAAAACGTGCCGAAAGCAAAGAAGTTTATTTAGGATTCCAAATATTTAACAACATTACAACTATTGATCAGACATTTTGCAATGAAACCACCAAATGGATTGATAACCTGATGACAAAGTCTATTCTTATTAGCGGTGTTGGCGAAAAACAGCGTTATGTTTTCTTTAATTCATTGATCGAAAACATTGAGAAACTTATAAATAAAATAAGTTTAAGTTAAATCATAAATATTTTTTTATTTCAGATATTATTATTTTAAATAATTTACAAACAACTAATTAAATTTCAAATAATATGAAAATTAACAAAAAAGCTTTCAGAATAGTAATTGGATTTATTATTGTATTTATTGCATGTAGCAATATTTCATTTGCTCAAAAGACCTATAAATACGAAACTATACCAAACGATCCGTTAAAAGCAAGAATTTATAAACTGGACAATGGATTAACTGTGTATATGACTGTTTACAAAGATGCTCCACGAATTCAAACCTATATAGCAACAAAAGTGGGAAGTAAAAACGATCCAAGTGATGCTACAGGAATGGCCCATTATTTTGAACACATGATGTTTAAAGGAACTTCTCTTTATGGAACAATGGATTATGCAAGCGAATCGGCTTTAATTAGCAAAATAGAAAGTTTATTTGAAACATATAGAGCTACAAAAGACTCTGTTGCCCGTCTTAAGCTGTATCAACAAATTGATAGTATCTCTTTTGAAGCTTCTAAGTTTGCTATTCCTAATGAATATGACAAATTAGTCTCTCTTATTGGGGCTTCCGGAACCAATGCTTATACTTCATCCGAACAAACAGTTTATGTTAATGAGATTTCTTCAAATCAACTGGAGAATTGGCTAACTATCGAATCAGAAAGATTTAAAAGCCCTGTTTTAAGACTTTTTCATACTGAATTAGAAACAGTTTATGAAGAAAAAAATATGACCTTGGCGAGCGATTCAAGAAAAGCATATACTGCCCTTAATGAAGGACTCTTTCAAAAACACACCTATGGTACACAAACTACCATTGGCACCATAGAGCATTTGAAGAACCCTTCTATGAAAAAACTGAGAGAATTTTATGCAACTTATTATGTTCCTAATAACATGGCAATCTGTTTATCGGGCGATTTTGATCCTGATGTTGCTATAAAATTAATTGATGAAAAGTTTGGCAGCTACCAAAAAAAGGAAATTCCTGCATTTACTTTTGAAAAAGAATCTCCAATAACCCAACCCATTGTTAAAGAAGTTGTAGGACCGGATGCAGAAAGTGTTTATGTGGGCTTCCGCTTCGAAGGTGCTTCTTCTAAAGAAGCTGATATAATATCACTTCTATCCATGATATTGGCTAATGGGCAAGCTGGTTTAATGGATTTGAATTTAAATCAGGCACAAAAGGTACTTAATAGTTATGCTTATGCATCTGTAAGCAAAGATTATTCTTCTATGGTCTTTTATGGTAAACCAAAAGAAGGACAAAAATTAGAAGACTTAAAGGATCTTTTGCTTTCACAATTAGATTTAGTAAAAAGTGGCAGTTTCCCTGATTGGTTGTTGCCTGCAATTATTAATGATATGAAATTTCAGGAAATGCAAAGCTACGAAAAGAACTCAGGAAGAGCCAACGCTTTTGTACAATCATTTATTCTTGGTATTCCCTGGAGTGAAGAAGTAAATAGTATTAATAATTTATCAAAAATCACTAAAAATGATATTATTGAATTCACAAAAAAGAACTTTAATGCAAATAATTATGTTGTAGTTTACAAAAGAACTGGAATAGATAATAATATCCCTAAAATAAGCAAGCCAAAAATTACAACCATCAAGATTAACAGGGATGTACAATCTGATTTCCTTAAACAAATTGAAAAGAATACTGTTTCAAAAATAGAACCGCTCTTTATTGATTACGATAAAGATATTACAAAATTTAATATTCAATCAAATATTCAGGTTCTCTATAAAGCAAATACCGATAATCAGTTATTTAACCTTTACTATTTGCTTGATATGGGAACAAACAACAGTAAGATGTTCGAACCTGCTGTTAATTATTTAAAATTCTTAGGTACATCAAAATATTTACCTGGGGAGATGAAACAGGAATTTTATAAAATAGGTTGTAGTTTCAATGTTTCTGTTACAGCAAACCAAACTTATGTTAGTGTTAGGGGTTTAAGCGAAAACCTCGAAAAGGCTATTGTTTTATTTGAGAGCTTACTTGCAGATGCGCAACCCAATAAAGAAGCATTGGATAATCTGATAAGCAATACATTGAAAAGCAGAAAAGATGCAAAGCTGAATAAACAAACAATATTTAATGCATTGACATCATATGGAATGTATGGATCAATCTCTCCATTTACTTATAAATTGAGTGAAACGGAGTTGAAAGCTTTAAAAGCAGAAGACCTTATTAAATTCATAAAAGAATTAACATCTTATGATCATAGAATACTTTTTTATGGAACTCAAACACCAAAACAATTAACACTTTTATTAAATAAATACCATAAAATACCTGCTAAACTCAAACCTTTATTAGAAGAAAAGGTTTTTGTTCAATTACCAACAGATACCAATAAAGTATTTCATGTAGATTTCCCTATGAAACAGGTCGATATTGTTATGTTGTCGAAAGGTGTGAATTACAACAGCCAGTTGATGCCTGATGTGCAATTATATAATGAATATTTTGGTGGAGGAATGAATGGTTTGGTTTTTCAGGAGTTGCGCGAAGCAAGAGCATTGGCATATACTGCAAGATCAACATATCAGGGTCCATCTGATAAAAACAAATGTTTTTATGATGTTTCTTATATTGGCACACAAACAGACAAACTTGGTGATGCATTAAATGCTTTGGAAGATTTACTAAATAATATGCCAGAATCCAATAAAACATTTTTATTAGCACAAAACAGTATTGTTGAGGGTATTCGTTCTAAGAGAACTACCAAGACAGATATTCTATGGAGTTACGAAAATGCTAAAAAGTATGGACATACCTATGATATTCGCAAAGATATTTTTACCAAAGTTCCTTTAATGACTTATGCAGATGTTAAAAAATTTCAGGAAACTTATGTGAAAAACAAACCACATACTTACTTATTGGTTGGGGATAAAAAACTACTCAACTTTAGTTTGCTTGATAAATATGGAAAAACTTCTTATTTAACCTTAGAAGATATTTTTGGTTATTAAAAGCTTATTACCTATATAAATAAATAGCTTATTTTAAGAATATTATAGTTTTCAAAAACAAAGAATGCGACATATTGTCGCACTTTTTGTTTATTTATTGACATATTGTCGCACTTTGTGAAGTAGATCTTTACCTTTTGGCATAAAAAGGCTATTGGTATATAATTTGAAAAGAGATATTAAAAATGTATAACTTAAAATAATGGAGGAATAAAATTATGACACTCGTAAAATGCAACAACAGAAGAAATGAAATGCCAGCTTTTTCAGCTTTTTCAAACATATTTAATAATTATTTTGAAAGAGAATTTCCTGATGTATTCAGAACTAAGGCTTCTTATACGGTACCTGCAGTTAATGTAATTGAAAATAAAGACAATTTTCAATTAGAAGTTGCAGTACCTGGTTTGAATAAGAATGATTTCAAATTAAACATTAAAAACAATGTTCTTACTATAACAGGAAAAAAGGAAATTGAAAAAGAAGAAAACGAAACCAACTACACCCGTAAGGAATTTTCTTATTCTTCTTTCGAAAGAAGCTTTACATTACCTGATTCAGTAAACAGTGACAATATAAATGCGGTTTATGAAAACGGTGTATTAAAAGTTAATATCCCCAAAAGGGAAGAAGCAAAAGAGAAACCAATAAGAGAAATAAGCATTTCATAAAAAAAAGGGATAACTTTAAGTTATCCCCTTTTTTTTTACTTCTTTTTAATTATTTATAGGCATTATTTTGGTTTTTAGTTCTTCAGTAATTATAACAGGATAATCTTCTTGAGTTATTCCTTCTGTTTTTACAATTCCAGCTGTTTTGTCAATCCAGTAATCTTTATAAAATACAGGGTCACCACTTGTTGTTTCGTGAATTTTAATACAATTATTATAAGTACCTGCTGTTACAGTTACTGATTCGTTTAAAGAAACTACTTTATGGGAATTGGTGACATTTCCTGTTGAAGTAGAAAAAGTCATACTATAGGTGTCGTTAAGAACAGGATTGGCTTTTATTAAAGGAAACTTCATCTGAGAAGCTTTGTTTGCCATATTAGAAAACATGCTTACATCAGCAAACCATTCTAAGGATTGAGTATGTCCGGATATAACCCAATCAACAGTACACCAACCATCCGCATCCATTGTTTTTATTTCATAAGATTGCTCAATAGTAATACCAGCATAATTGGGATCGGTATCTGTGGTGTTGTATATCCATTTTACTCCTGCTTTTATATAAGAGAAATCTTTAACAACAGGAGTTGGGGTTGGAGTTGGTTCTTCATTTTTATCCTTTTTTTTACAAGATATAATAGCAATAGAAAATATTGCCAATAAAATAATAGTTTTTTTTATAATGGTATTTGCTTAAGTTAAATAATTAATATATAAATAATTGAACAATGCAAAAGTAATACTTGAATATATTTCAAATATCCTTTTTTTAGAGGATTTTTTGATTGATGATAACAAGTAAATTTGCTTCATTAATATTATAATCATATTTTTAGAAAAAAATAAGTTTGCAAAAATTCTTTAAATATGAAATTATTCTCTATTAACAATATGAAACATAGGTTTTTTGTGTTTGCTCTATTTTGCATGTCGTTTGTGTTTTTAAATGCACAGAATTCTACAATAGACTCTTTATTAAGCAGGGTAGAAAAAGACGATGGAAACGAATTGGCACAAATGAAAACTTATATGGCTTTGGTGAATGCATATTATAATGTATATAATTATGATACAGCAATCATATACTGCGAAAAAGCTTTGGTACTCGCAAAGAAAAATAACATAAAAGAAACAGAAGCTGATTTATATAAACAGATGGGGATCTTTTATGACATTAAGGGAAATTACCTGATGGCAGCTGATTATCTTTTTACAAGTCTCAGATTGGCTGAAAAAATAAAAGCGACAACATTAGAAGCGTCAGTA
>DYDE01000024.1:0-23371 GCA_020718065.1 Marinifilum sp.
AGGTAAAGTTGGGTTGATTTGACATCAAATCGGGTTGGAATGACATCAAATCGGGTTGGATTGACATTAAATCAGGTTGGTTTAATGTAAAATCGGGTTGATTTGATGTAAAATCGGGTTGATTTTATCAAAAGTCAGGTCGATTTAACCAAAAGTCAACTTGATTTGATCTCAAATCGGGTTGAAATGAAAAAAAATCATCCCAATCCTCTATTTTTTAGAAATGCTTGCTAAAAAATTTTTGTTTTCAGTACGTCAAAGAACATTTCTTTACCTTTTTTCTTCCAGACACTGAGCGAAGTCGAACTGTCCATTTTAATAATCTTAAATTTAAAAGCAAAGGGTAAATGTTCTTTTCTATAGGCTGGTTGTTTTTTTAATTAACGTACTTTTTGTTTTTATTTTAATTACATCGAATAAATCACCAAAATTTATAACATATTGTCATTAAATGATTGAATGAATGTGTTTTTTAACATTTGGGTGCAAAAAAAGGCAAAAGGGGAAAGGAAAAAGGTAAAAGTAAAAAACCAGATAAAAGAGATATAGATGATGGGTGTTGCATTTTATTGATCTTTTATTATTACTACAAATCATAGTCATTATAAAAATCTATATTCCTTTTTTTGAATAAGACGTTTTGATAATGTAAGAAAGTTATCGTAAAACGTAAATAATTTAATCAAATGTTTGATTAAGCTTCGAAATCAATAAACTCAAGAGGCAACGAAGAAGAAATCGTTGTGCAATGTCCAAGTCGCAGAAAGAGATACTAGAATTTACTAAAATAGGAATAGGTATAAAAATTAAGGAATTAAATAATCCATAAATACTTTCAATTTATAATATTAATTTTGTAAAATAATAATTAAAATGGAAAAATATTGAATTTAATAATCAGACTCGTACAAGTATTTTTAATAGTATTTCATACTATTCCTTCTTTTTCTCAAATGAGTAAAATACAAATTAGTAATTCTAAAAATGAAGATTTGATATTTGATAAAAGAGCCAGTAAACAAGATAATATTGGAAAATTATTTCAAGTAAATAACATTAATGAAACATCAAAATTTTCAAGTAATTTAAAAGATAACTTTTATAAACTTGACAGTACTTATTATTATAATTATACACCTTATGGACATTACGGTGAAGATCATTGGATAGTAGATAGTAAATCCATAATTAAGTACAATAATGATGGATACATTAAGAATAATGTATATTATCTTTGGGATGATCTTAATAAAAGCTGGAATATTAATGAACAAAGTGACTTTACCTATGACAAATGGAAGAATAAAACCTCTGAAATTATATATAACTGGAATTTACAAAAACACTGGGATTTTTATAAAAAAACCATTTTCAATTACAATGAAGTAGATAGTCTTGTTACTTCATTTAGTTATGATTGGGATTATATTCATGATCTATGGAATATTGTTAAAAAAGACTCGATAATTTATAATGAAATTTATAAAAAGTTATATGAAATTGATTATTCATGGTTTTATTCTTATTATAATAATGATAAAAAGGATGAAATAACATACGATTTAAATAGCAATATATTAAGTATAAGTAACTATGAAAAGTTATGTTGGGATACTATTTGGAAAATTTCTAATAAAATTGAATGGTCTTATTATGCAAATAATAATATTAAAACTCAAAAAGAATATTCTTCTTGGAATTCATTATTAAATAGATGGAGCTCTATTTATAAAAGCGATTGGATTTACGATACAAATCAAAATCTTATATCTAAAATATATTTTAATTGGACAAATGACACTTTGGTATGTCCTTCTTACAAATATGAATATATTTATAATGAAAAGAACGATGTAATATCATGTATTTATTATTCCTGGGATCCAGTATCTCAAAGTTTCATCCCAGATTATAATGGTTGCGCATCTTACTACCAATATACTTATGATGAAAATAATAATATACTCTCTAAATGTAGCGAATATCATAGCGGTATGAAGTTTTATTGCTTTATTGAATATACTTATGATGAAAATTCAAATTTAACAAGCTATAGTAGTTATGGGAATAATAGAAACGGTTGTGGATATAGAAATATGGGAATTAAGGAAAAATATTTCTATTCATTTAAAAAACCATCTGATGGAGGCAACCCAATATTTTATCCCAATCCTGCAAAAGATTATATCAATATAAACAATATTTCTAACTCTGCTAAGGCTTATATATATAATAATAATGGGATTTTAATTATATCTGAAAATATTGAAGGTGGAAAAATTAATATTAGCAAATTAAAACAAGGATTGTATATTCTTAAAATTATTGATAAAGAACAAACCATAAGTACTAAGTTTATAAAAATTTGATTTTTTTATATAAGAAATATATTGCATTTTTCTTCATCATGGCGATTCCATATGTTCAAGCAATTTATTAAACAAAGAAGTCTGCAAACACAAGAGTCAACACCCATGACTTTATCGAACAAAGGGTTTGTGATATATAAATGTTTCACATTTTATAAATGTGAAACATTGTATCAAAATAAGTTTTATGCAGGATTACAGGAGGAAATTGGAGGAAGACAAGTTCTATCATATTTATAACAGGGGAAATAATGGTGAAAAATTGTTTTATACAATAGCAAACTATATGTTTTTCCCGAGAAAATATGATGAGTATCTCTCAACCCATATTAAAACGTATGCTTTTTGCCTGATGCCCAACCATTTTCATTTGTTGGTGAAGGTTAACACCCCCACTAATGTTTCACATTTCCAAAATGTGAAACATTGGATGAAAAATCTTGTTATGCAGAAAGATTTTTTGTGGAAGTAAGTGTGGAAGGAGGCATTCTCGCATTTAAAGAGTTTTTTTAAATTTTGCTAATTACAAAGAGTCGTTTTATCTTTGGTGGTTTAATGAAAAGATGCAATCTTCACATAACTGATTAATAAAACCTATACATAATTAACATAACATTTTCGAAGGTATGAAAGCAATAGTTAAGTATTATATTAAACTAATTTTGTTTACGGGTCTTGTTTTTTTCCCATTTGTATTACTTTCCGAATTGAGTTCAACTAATAATTATAATAAAGAAATTTTTAATTACGAAATATTAATAATTGGATTATTAATGTCATTATATATGGTAACTATGCAAATAATAGGGTTAAGAAAACTAGGTGTAAGGGTTTTCACCGATAATGTTTTAAAACTTAGGCAAGAAATTAACATAATATCAAAATTGCAAAAACATGAATTAATTAACAAACTTAAATTGGATTCAATTTATGAAAAAATTAAGATTAATGAGATTTCAGAAGGATTTAAATTTAAAACAAAACTGACTTGGATGTCTTATGGAGAAGTTGTTTACATTAAAATTAAATGTTTAAATGAATTTCAAAATGAATACAACATTAAAAGTAAGCCTGTCTATATATTTACATTAGCGGATTATGGAAAAAATTACGAAAACATACTCAGAATAGAAAAGATTATAAAAAACAATACAAAGTAAGGCATAGCGAAATCTTGAATACTAGCATATTTAAAAGGGTATTTTATTCTATATCATAAAAAAAATTATATTTTTAGTAAAGTTAAGAGATTTTGCTAAGTAGCAACATAAAGAACAACATTTCTGCTACCAACAATGAATAAATCAAGTCAATTCAACACCAATTATATTTCCAGGATCAATAAAACATTTGATTATGTGGAGCAAAACCTGGTAAAGCCCATGACCTTAGAAGAACTGGCTGCGGTGGCTAGCTTTTCTAAGTTTCATTTTAACCGTATATTTCATTCTATGGTAGGGGAAACCCCGTTTCAGTTTATACTCCGCCTTCGTCTCGAAAAAGCAGCTACATTGATACAGGCAAACAAAAACGAGTCAATCTCCGAAATAGCTTTTAAATGTGGGTTTTCTGATATTTCTATTTTCTCAAGAAGCTTCAGGAATTATTTCGGTATCACCGCATCGCAATACCGGAAAGAAAAACTTGAGCTTAGCAATAAGAGTCAACAGAATAGCAATAGGGTGCAACAGCAAGATAAAGCAGTGATGTATTTTTGTCCCGAATTACAAACAATAAAATGGAGGACAAAAATGGAAATAAACAAAGGCGTGGAAGTAAAAGAACTTCCCAAAATGACAGTTGCTTACATCAGAAATTTGGGACCCTATAACGGTGACAAGGTTTTATACCAAAAGCACAGAAACAAGCTTTTTTCCTGGGCAGGAGCAAGGGGCCTGATAGGAGGTAAGGATTTTAAGTACCTGGTATTATATCACGATAACCCTAAAGTGGCACTTAGCGATAATCTGAGAATGAGCTTGTGCATTGCCGTTCCCCCCGAAACAAAGGTGGATGGAGAAATTGGTAAAATGGAGGTTGAATCGGCAAAGTATGCCATCTTTAGGTTTGAACTCACCGAACAGGATTTTCTAAAGGCATGGGATTGGATTTATGGGCAATGGTTCCCAAATAGCGGATACCAGCCAGACGATAAGAATTACTATGAAACCTATCCCGAAGAACCCAAAGATGGGAAATACATTGTTGATTTTTGTATTCCTGTAAAAGCAGTATAACACATTGGCAAAGTCTTGTGTGTTGTTATTTGATAAAACTACAAAGTCAGCAAACACAAGGATCAATACACAAGATTTTATTGAACAAAGGGTAGGGGATGTATTAATGTTTCACATTTCTAAAATGTGAAACATTTAAAAGTTAAAATTTTTAGGTGGCAAAGCCCCTTATGGGTTAAATTTGTAGTCCCTCTCCAAACATAGTGTAATTGTAATTTGCAATCACATATTGTATAATTAATTCTTTTGGTATGCTAAAAATAAAAATGTAATTTTATCTTATAAAAACACTAAATTACAATGCACAGAAAAGAAATAGAAAAAAACATTAAACAATGGAAAGAACGGATGGAGCAATTACACAGCCGTTTGCTTGAAATTAAAGAAAAAGAATTCCCTCAGCCATTTGAAATAGAAGAACTAAAAAAACTGAAAGAAGAAAGCGAACGTATGTTTAAAGATGTACAAACGACAAGCGATATTCTTCTTTCCGATATGCTTGTAAAGTATTATATTCCTTTAATGACACATAACAAGAAACTAGCTGAAGAGGGCAATGCGGATTCGAAAAAATTTTACGATCAATTCAAAGATGGATACGAAGAAATCGTGCAGTACATATATGATAAATTTGGGAGATATCAATAATTTATTTGGTTTCCGATTAAGAATTCTTCGCCTACATTCTATATAAGCCAGTATGCTGAATGACGCCTTATATTCTATCACTCTTGCTGAAACTGTCTAAAAATCCCTTTATGTCCCTTTGCAAAAACCCTTTGTGATTAAAAAATAAAAGCAAGAAAACCAGCAATTATTTAAGTAAAAGATCAAGCTTTGTTCATATTATTGGCAATATTCATTGCTTTTTTAATTTTTTCTTTTTGATCTTCTGGTAAGTCATCCATATTCACTTCTTTTCCATTAGAAAAAGAGGGTTTTAAAAGTGAAGTCCAAAGAAGAAAAAGCAATTTATAGAAGTTCCGTACAAAGACAGCCCTTACTTATCACATAACGACCCAAAATCCTTTGCGTTATAAGCATCGATAAATGAAATTCCTTCAGAGTATGCTTCATTTGGATTGTGGTTGGCTTTTTCAACAGCAATAATATTCTGGTTTTCCATAAAACGAATAGGTTTGCTATTATAATAATAAAAACGGTATTCTAAATCCGGAACATTGGTAACAGCCCCGCCACCGCCTTGTAGTATTACCCAAAATATAAATATTACCTGATCATCCCAGTAATAATACGATTCTGAAATTTCCGAATCACCACCAATTCTACCAAATGATACTTTTCTAAGATCATTGCCATCATAAAAATAAGTAATGGTGCCACAATCGAGGTCGAATTTTTTTTTGTTGTATTTATTCTGATTGTTTTCAATGGTCTTAAACTTCTCTCTGATATCTTTTATTTTATCATCAAGACTTAATTTTGAATTTTCATCCGTCTTTTTATCATTTTGACTTGTACTGCTACATGCCATCATTAAAGTACAGAGGGTAAGAATAAAGAATGTTTTTTTCATATTTAGTTTCATTTTTTATTGGTTAATACTATTTTAATTGTTGACTTTTTTAAACCACAAGTTGCCCAGAATTATTTATCAGAGAAAAACTAAATAAAAAAGTTTCGCTTATTTACTAAGTTTAGTAGTAGTTTCTCTTTTAAGAATATACTTCTATTTCACCTATTAGTTTTAATTATAATCACAAATATAAAAATACCCGTTGGATTTGCCAAATTCAAGAAAATATTATCTGGTTTTCATTGAACAAAAGCTTCACATTTTCGGAATGTGAAACATTTAAAAGCAACAGTAATATATTTTAAAAAGCAAGAATGTCGAATTTGTTTAATTTTACAAAAACATTAAATAAATGAAGAAAACCTGCTTTTTATTTTTATTAATATTATCTGTAGTTGGTATTAAAGCTCAGAATTACCGCAAGATAGACTCTCTAAAAAAAATATTAAATAGCTTGCCTGCATTGGATGGAACGGAAGCAGATACCCTGCGTATGAAAATTTCTTCTGATATTGGATTATTATTTTTGAACAATAAACCAGATTCTGCAAAATATTGGTATGTTTCAGTAATTGACTCTATTGTTTCTAATACTAAAATAAAACAAACACCCCGTAGGTACTATTATAATGCACAAATAATCCACCAATTGGCTTTGGTCTATAAGAATCAGGGTAATTATTCTTTAGCAATAAAAAATTACGAAAATTCTATAAAAATAAAAGAAATACTTGGTGATAAAAAAGGCTTATCTATAAGTCTTATGAATCTGGGCATTATCTATTATAATAAAGGAGACTACCCAAAATCATTAGCGTATTATGAAAAAGCACTTATTATTGCTGAGGAAATAAATTATAAGCGATTATTTGCAGCTTGTTTTATAAATATGGGTATTGTTTATGACGAGCAAGGTAATTATCCCAAAGCCATTGAGTATTATGAAAAATCCTTAAAAAGATTTGAAGAATTAAAAGAGAACAATGGTATTTCTACCTGTATATTGAACTTAGGGATTTCCTATGAATATATGGGTGATTATAAAAAAGCAATTGACTATTATGAAAAAGCATTGAAAATTTTTGAAGAACTTGAAGACAAATACTCAATAGCTACTGGCTATATTAATATTGGTAATGGATTTTATAGAATTAAGGATTATAATAAAGCTTTGGAATATTATGACAAAGCACTTAATATAAAAATGGAACTTAGAGACAAACGTGGTATAAGTAAAATTTATAATAACACAGGCAGTGTTTATGATATTAACGGGGACTACATAAAAGCAGAAGAGTTTTTTATAAAATCAATTAAAATAAAAGAAGAACTTGGTTTACAATTAGATTTAGCCGATAATTATCCGAATCTTGCATCAGTATATGTGAAACAGCAAAGACATAAGGTAGCAGCTTCTTTATTTTTACAAGCGGTGCGTATGAAAAGAAAGATCATTCAGGATAATTTCACTATGATGAGTGAAAAAGAAAAAGGCGACTTTCTGAATATTACCGGAAAAATATTTAATTCGTTAAATGAATTCGGGCTACTAACTCAATCCGATTCTATTTTAAAGCAATGCTATGACAATGAATTGATGCTCAAAGGTCTTTTGCTCAATAGCAGTAGCAGTATTCTAATGGATGTTGTTAATAGTAAAGATACTGCTCTTACAAATACATATCTGAAATATAAACAATTAAAAACTAAAATTGCTGAATTGCAAAGTACTCCTTTGGAAAAACGTAAACTTAATGTCGATTCTATTGAAAAAATTGCTAATGAGGTGGAAGGTAAACTGGCAATCCTGTCAAAAGATTTTGCCAATCTTCAAAAACAATATACTTATAAATGGCTGGATGTACAAAGTAAGCTTCAAGCTGATGATATTGCCATCGAATTTATCAGGATCAATTACCAATTTAACAGATCCATTGGTGATGAAACAGATAGTCTCGGATATGCCGCTTTGATTATAAAGAAAGGGTTTAAATCTCCGCAAATTGTCAATTTATGTGGTGAAGTAGCTTTGCAAAAGATGGTAGGTGATTTGTCATGGAGTGACCCAAGCTTACTTAAATTGATTTATCAGAAAGATAGTAAAAAAGGTCTTCGCTTATACAACTATATTTGGAAACCTTTGGAACAATATCTGGTAGGAGTGAAAAATATCTATTATGCTCCTGTTGGTGTTTTAAACCAGATTTCATTTGTTGCCATTCCAACCCCGGATCATAATTTATTGTCTGATGTTTATAAATTGAATTTATTGTCAAGCACACGTGTTCTTATTGATAAGGAAGAAAACAAAAAAATAAAGTTTGAAGATGCTGTTATTTATGGTGGAATCAGATATGAGAGCGACAGTTTATTTATCAAATCGCTTGCCCAACATACAAACAAAAATGAAACCCAATTAAGGGGCGAATTTAATACTTCCGATTCTGGAAAGATCGATATCAAAAATTGGTATTATCTCGAAGGTACAGCAACAGAAGGAAAAAAAATAGAAGACATACTGATAAAGAAAAAAATAAAAACAACCTATTATAACGGTTATCAGGCAATGGAAGATTGTTTTAAAGAAAACAAAACATCTCCTTCCATTCTCCACATTGCTACTCATGGTTTTAGTTTCCCCACTCCTGTGGAAGGAATGGAATACACCTTATTTGAAAACTCATTTGTTCATAACCTGAATCCTTTATTTCGTTCAGGTTTGCTATTTGCAGGAGCCAATAGAACATGGAGTGGCGCAAAACCCATAGAAGGAGTTGAAGATGGTGTATTGACTGCTTATGAAGTATCTAACCTCAATCTAAGCAACACCAAACTGGTAGTTTTGTCCGCTTGCGAAACAGGTTTGGGAGAACAAAAGGGGAATGAAGGGGTATATGGTTTACAAAGATCATTTAAAATGGCCGGAGCAAAATACATTGTTATGAGTTTATGGCAAGTACCCGATGCACAAACAGTAGAACTGATGGAGTTGTTTTATAAGGAATTGTTTAATGGAAATACAATGCGTGAAGCGTTTGGAAAAGCACAGGATAAAATGAAGTTAAAATACGAACCATACTATTGGGCAGGTTTTGTGTTGTTAGAATAAATATTTATGAAAGATTAACAGCTGAAATAGAAATTAGGTAATATAGTTTATCTCAAATAAAACACATTGTCTTTTTTAATTTACAATCAAAAAGTATAAAATAACCAATTATGAAAGAAGAATTAAGCACGATATTGAAAGGTGCAGAAAACTACAAAGTTGAAATAATTATTAATGAACAAGAAATAAAAATCCAAAGAGATACAAGAAGCCTTTGGGGTGTTGTTCTATTAAGTTTATTATTTGTATTTGCTGCTGTTGCGATTTTATTTATGAAATTTGAAAATAAAACCCCAGCTATATTATTGACAAGTACATTTTTGTCCATCTTTTCACTTTTCTTTGTTGTTTATTCAATTAACGACCTTGTTAAAGCAAAAAAGACAAATAGAAGGATATTTAAATTATCTGAAATAAAATTAGTTAAAGCAAAAATCAAGAAAAAAACAATAAATCTGTCTTTTGAATTTTATGATAAAACAAAAGATAAATCAATAATAGAGAAAAGTGATAACTTTAATATATTTCAGGAAATATTAAAAAAGAACAATATTTTAATTAATACGCTAAATATGTAAATCATTTATAACGGAAATACTATTATAAATCTGGATTTAGTCATTATTAAAATAGTATATTTGCAAAAAACAGATATGGTATGCAAAGCCTTTAAAGATGCGCGTAGCTATAAATATATAAACAATTAAAAAAAAAATTAATCATGAAAATCAATTTTTTAAAATTATCCATTTTAAGCATTCTATTGGCACTTATAAGTTGTAATTCATTTTCACAAAAACAAGATACGATAAAATTGCTTGCACCTGATATGTCAGGTGGGAAACCATTAATGCAGGTTTTGAAAGAACGTAAAACCAATCGTGATATCAAAGAGGGTGTTTTAACAGATCAACAATTATCTGATTTGCTTTGGGCTGCTTGTGGTGTTAACAGACCCGATGGCAAACGAACAGCTCCCACTGCAATGAATGATCAGGAAATAGATGTTTATGTTGCATTGAAAAAAGGCTTGTATTTGTACGAAGCAAAGAAACATATATTGATTCCCATAATTGCAGAGGATGTGAGAGGGAAGATGGGAAAACAAAACTTTACAAAAGATGCTGCTGCCATGTTAATATATGTTGCAGATTATAAAAAAATGGGCGATGCTTCTGATGCTGATAAAGATTTTTATTCAGCTACTGATGCTGGTTATGTTAGCCAGAATGTTTACCTCTATTGTGCATCTGCCAATCTTGCTACAGTTGTTTTGGGTTGGATAGACCGTGATGCTATGTCAAATATATTAAAACTAAGAAGTGAACAGAAGATCATACTGTCTCAGTGTGTTGGAATTCCGGCAAAATAAATAAAACAACAAATATTATGCTGAGTTGAAGTGTCGTTACCTCTTTAATTCTACAAAACATATAATAAAAAAGGGCTTTTGATCAAATCAAAAGCCCTTTTTTTAATTTTATACCACAACTATTTACATTTTAACCATGTAAATATCAATTATTCAAAAGCAAGAATAGACTTTTTAATAATTTCAGCAGCTTCTCTTATTTGTCCTTCGCTTATAACTAATGGAGGAGCAAAACGAATAATGTGTTGGTGGGTAGGTTTGGCAAGCAATCCATTATCTTTCATTTTCACACAAACATCCCATGCTTCTTTGCCATTCTTAGGTTTAATAATAATAGCATTTAGCAAACCTTTACCTCTTACAAGTTCTAGCATATCTGATTTAATGTTTTTTAACTCATCTCTCAAAAGTGCACCCATTTTTTCTGCTCTTTCTGCTAGTTTTTCGTCTTTTATTACATCCAAAGCAGCAATAGCAACTTTTGCAGCAAGTGGATTACCACCAAAAGTAGAACCATGTTGCCCTGGTTTAATACAAAGCATTATATCATCATTAGCAAGAACAGCAGAAATAGGGATGGTTCCACCAGAAAGTGCTTTACCCAAAATTAACATATCAGGTTTAACATTTTCATGATCGCAAGCTAGTAATTTTCCTGTACGTGCAATGCCGGTTTGAACTTCATCTGCAATAAATAAAACATTTTTTGCTTTACATAATTGTTGTGCTTTAGCAAGATAACCATTGTCCGGAACAAAAACACCAGCTTCACCCTGAATTGGTTCTACCATAAAGCCTGCAACAGTGCTGTCTTCCAAAGCTTTTTCTAAAGCTGTTAAATCATTATAAGGTATAGTTACAAAACCTGTAGTACGGGGACCAAATCCACCATAAGCATCAGGGTCGGTCGAAAAAGATACAATCGTAATTGTTCTTCCATGGAAATTGCCTTCACAAACAATAATTTTTGCTTGGTTTTCTGGAATACCTTTCTTTTCGTAACCCCATTTACGACAAATTTTTAGTGCTGTTTCTACTGCTTCAGCACCAGTATTCATCGGTAAAACTTTATCAAATCCAAAATATTCTGTTACATATTTTTCATAAACGCCAAGGCAGTCATTATAAAAAGCCCTGGATGTTAATGTAAGTATTCTGGATTGGTCAATCAATGCGTTTATTATTTTTGGATGACAATGCCCTTGATTAACCGCTGAGTATGCAGAAAGAAAATCGAAATATTTTTTTCCTTCAACATCCCAAACATAAACCCCTTCTCCTTTTGCAAGAACAACTGGTAATGGATGGTAATTGTGTGCACCATATTTGTGCTCCAATTCCATTGCTAATTCTGATGTAATACGTTCTGATTGTGCCATAATGATAATTTCTTAATAATTTATATTTTGCATATTTTTGCAAAGATGCAGGTTTTTACGGATTTAAAAAAATCCAAAAGTGTTTTTTAGAATTGAAAATGATTAAATCATTCAGAAATTGTGAATTATTTAATACTTTCACTATTAAGAGAATTTTCTATCAACTAGTTTTTTGAATGCAATAAATGCTTCTGATTTCTCATCCCAATTGTATTTGTTTTTTTGGGAATCAATATATACGTTGGTTTCTAAAACTGTAGTAAATAAGTTTATTTTATTAATCGACTCATCATATTCACCAACATTTCCATTAAAAAGCTCTTTTATAAAAAGGAATTTATCATTAATCCCAATCCCTTTTCTAATATCGTTTAAATGATGTTCATTAATTTTTGAAGCAATACTATTGTCGGTTTTACTTAATCCAATCTTATCGTTAATTGAATTGCTGTCGTCTTTAAACTTTTCTGCAATAATTTGATTGGTTGTAAAAGATAAATTGGTCGTGTGGCTTTCTTTTTTTATTTCTTTGGCAATTTGTGGTTCGGCAATTTCAATAGGATCTTCTTTTTTTACTATTTTTAAAGGTTCAATTGGAATAACTTTTTCTTCTGGTTTTATCTCTTCTCTAACAATTTCATTATCTTTTCTTCTTGATGCATTTTTAAATTCATCAGTTTCTTCAATCGTTATGCTATTCAATTGATAATACTTTTCATATAAATTACGAATGTCAGAAAGAATAAGGTCAATTTCTATTTGAGGTATCCTATCTTTATATCTGTTGATTATTGTTGATTTTTCAATAATTTTTTCAAGTAAACCAATTATCTCTTCTTTATTTTTTATAATGGACATGATTTTATATTATTTATTTTTTAGAGCTGCATTTTGAAGTTGAATCATTTTATCTTCTATATAATATAGTTTTTCAACAAAAGCTTTTGTCCGTTTAATTTCTTTAGTTCTATCACCAGGTAGGTCTGTTGTTATATGATCTACAATTTCTCCTGGATTTGCAGACATAATATAAATATCATCTCCCAAATAAACTGCTTCAGAAATATCATGCGTAACAAGAATAATGGTAGGATGAACTTTTTGCCATAAATCAATAACAAAATCCTGCATTTTTAATCTGGTATAAATGTCTAAAGCTCCAAATGGCTCATCCATTAATATAATTTCCTGATTAACCAGAAGACTTCTTGCGATAGCAACACGTTGCAATTGACCACCCGAAAGAGTAGGATATTTAGCATATTTTTTTTCTTGTCCTTCCAATCCAACAATTTTAATCATTTCCATTGCTTTACTATGTCTTTCTTTTGCTGGAATTCCTTTAAATTCCAAGCCAAGAGCTACATTTTCCAAAACAGTCATCCAGGGAAATGACGAATATTGTTGAAACACCATCCCTATTCTATCAGATTCAGCACGTAGTTTTGCTTTTATAAAAACCTCACCACTAGATGGTTGTTGTAATCCTGCAATATATCTTAAAATAGTTGATTTACCACATCCCGATGCTCCCAAAATAACAACAAACTGACCCTGATTAGGTTTATCTTCAATCAATAGATTAAGATTTTTTATAATCATTGTTTTCCCGTTATCGTAAGTTTGATTTATATTACGCAATTCAATAATATCGGGAAGAGGTGTGTTTTCGAATGTATATGCCATAATCTGTTTTACTTATGTTTATAAGGAAACAAAACTTTATCTAACCATACAAAAAGCCGGTCTTGAAGAACGCCTATTACTATAATTACAAGCAAAATAGCAAACACTTTATCTAATCTGCTTTGTCTGGCTGCTGTGTATATCAATGCTCCAACTCCTCCTGTTTTATTTACCAATTCTGCTACAATAATATATGTCCAGGAAATGGCGGTTAAAACACGAATGTCATCGAATATTCTTGAAGTAACAAATGGCCAATAAACTTTACGAACCATTTGCCAGTTGCTTGCCCCCATAGTGTAGGCTGTTTGAAGATATATATTGTCAATTTGACTTATACGATAAACAACAACTGGAAGAAGATAAACAATGATACCAAAAGCAAGAAATTGGACTTTCATGTTTGTTTCAATACCAAACCAGGCAATAAATAAACCAGTAACCGCAGTTAATGGCAAGAACCTAATTGCCTCAATATATCTGTTCAACATACTTTTAAAAAACGGGATCAAACCGATGATAAACCCCAATAATATTGATACAATAATTGCCTCTAAATATCCTAAAAGATTTAACTTAATAGAATACAAGGTATTTCTTACAAGAAAATCGTTTACATGCAATTCTTTGAATGATAAAAGAACACTTAAAGGTGAAGGAAGAATTGCCCTGTTTACCAAACTTCCTTTTCCAAGAGTTACTTTTATAGTATCTGAATTGATTTTTTTTCCTGAAAAATCAGTTGTTTCCAAAAAGTATTTACCATTCTTTTTTATTTTGTAATAATTATTGGTTTCGCCATTAATTTTCACATCATCTGCATACCATTGGTATTGTGCTGCTTTATCTGCACAAACAATTGTATCGTTCTGAACTTCAATGATTGGTTTTACAAATGCGTTAACAGCACTTGATGATAAATAATACTGGCTTGTATTGGTATAAAAAACCGTTGGTTTGCCAATATTTGCTGTAACAAGAAACCAAATAAGTAAAATTAAAACAAACCCTGATATTTCAATCAGGGTTGATGTTTTTTTTGATAATTGATGATTAATTTTGAAAAGTTTCATCATTGCTTGTATCGTTTTAATTAAAGCATAATAATATAAATAAAGGGTTATTCTGCCAATAATTCAAAATCTGTTCTTCTGTTTTTTGCTCTGCCTTCTTCTGTTGTATTTGGAGCAACAGGCTTACCAGAACCATTCCCAATTATAATAAAACGATTTGGATCGAATTTGTATTCTTTAACTAAATAATCAACAACAGTTTTTGCTCTGTTGTATGATAGTTTTTTATTTGCAGCTTCACTTCCAATATTGTCGGTATTACCTTCTATACGAATACGAGCATTTGCAAAAGATTTAGCTATATCCACAAATTCGTTATCAATTACATATTTAGAATTGTCATCAAGCATATATGAGCCTGAAGCAAATACAATACTCACACGTTTGGTAGAAATAGCATATATCTTCTTGGTTTTATCAGTTATTTCAGTAAAGGTCGTAGAACCTTCTGGTTCATAGCCCGAACCACTAAGTTTAACATTTGAAACAATTGATGAGTTAGAAACAAAACGCCAGCTTGGAATTTCGCCACTTATTAAGCCTATTTTCTGATATTTAAGAGACATCTTATTATAAATATCTTCACCTTTAATACCATCATATTTTCCATTAATATTAAAAAAATTGACATTATCACCATAAGTGCATAATCTTACATTGTTTATTGCTTGCAAGCAAAAGTCTTTGGGTTGTTGCATTCCTTCTGCAAGAATTTTAGCAGCTTTATTTTTAGCATCAGTTGAAGCATTAAGTTCAGCAGAACCTTTCATCCATCCTTCGAATAATTGTTCCAGCATTTTTTTGTTTTTATCTATATATTCTTTTTTTGCAAAGAAAACATCTGCAATAATAAAAGATGCTTGTTTGGTATTTGATAAAACTTTTGAACCAGAAATTTTCTCAACACAATCTGCATCATCGGGACTCCAAACCACTGCAGCATCAACCTGTCCCTTTTTAAACAGGTCGGCGGCTTCCAGACCACTTGCAACCTTCACAACTTCAATGTCAGAATCTTTCATGTTGTTTGCTTCGAGCATCCATAGGAGGAAGGTATGGCTTGCTGTCATTTCAGCAAAAGCTATTTTTTTGCCTTTTAGATCGGCAACATTGTTAATGCCTTTTCTTACCACAATAGCATCACCACCTCTCGACCAGTCGCACTGGAATATTATTTGCGGGTTAAACTCTTTTAAAGAATTTACTTCAGTTGTAAATGCATCTACTGTTGCATAAACAATATCAATATTTCCCGATTTCCATGCTTCACGGCATTGATTAAAATCATCTAATAATTTAAAATCAACCAAAAACCCATAATCTTTATAAAACCTTGAATTTTTAGATGGTTTAAATCCTTCGTTAAAGAATTGCCCTCCGGCAAAGCCACCCCAGGTGTTGACACCGATGCGGATCACTTTTTCTCCTTTGAGATCTTCAGGTAAATCAGAATTGTTTTTTCCACCACCTGGTGCTATTTTATCAATTAATCCTAGTTTATAAACGGCAAATACCAAGCCGCCTATAATAACAGCAACAATTAATAATTTTGAAAATGGAGTTAGTTTCTTTTTCATAATTGGTTTTTTTTATTTTACTTACAAAATTATAATTTTATTTTAATTCGATTATTATTTATCGTAAGAATTATTGATATAATATTTATTTAAAACAATGCTGTGTTTTTTAAACAAAAAAGCCCTTACAAAAATGCAAGGGCTTTTATTTAAAAATTATAAATCTATTATTTTGTAACAGTAAGTTTCTTAGTAATAACTTTAGAATCTATTTTAAGTACACAATAATAAATACCTGCACTTAATTTTGAACCATCAAAAACAACATTATGTGAGCCTTCTAATTGTTTGCTACCATTAACCAATGTTGAAATTTCTTTTCCATAAGAATTGTAAACAACAAGAGAAACTTTAGAAGCTTTGTTTAATGAGTAGGATAGCGTTGTAGTTTCATTAAATGGGTTTGGATAACAAATTAATGTAACTCCTTTTAAAGAAGCTTCATAATTATTGATACCATCAGGAGAACCAGCAGGTAATAATATATAATCTACCCAAGCACAATCACTACCACTATTAACACTGCCATCTTTTAAATAAGTCCATTTAAAAATATGACTACCAGCAGTAACTGGGTATTTAGCCAATGACCAAACATCTGAGGTTCCAGACCAAGAACCGGTTTCGGTCGCATCAATATAAAATTTTAAATAATCATACCCACTTTCAGAAGATACTTTTTTATAGAATTTAATACTATCATTTGTTGCTACACCATAAGATATAGAGAAGAAGGTATTTTGACTATGAGTTATTGTTGCCGATTTAGCAGTATAATTACCTTCATATTGAGCTCCTCCACCAACTAAAGTCCAACTTGGAGCTGGATTTTGCCATGGAAATTTTGTAAATGTATTGGTTTCCCAATCTTCTACTATTAATCCAATAGATTGAACAATGTCTCTAGTTGCTTGATAAGCACCTGCGGCCAAAACGTAATGGAAAGATACAGAAGAACCAATAGTTGCACCTGCACTAATACTTACATTAAATGTTGGATTTGTAGTTGCTCCAGCATTGATTACTCCAATATTATTTGTTCCATTTGTAATTGTTATATTTGGATTGGTACAAGTTAATGTTCCAACAGCACCTGTTGCATTTGCATGACCTGTGTTTGAAGAAGGAATAGTTAATATTACATTTTCACCTGGATCTAATCTTCCATTATTATTACCAGCAGCATCATTAATAGTCATATTACCAATACTCATTACTGGAGCATTAGTTATCATATTTAATGGTGAATCCCAAGTATAAACGGTTGAATTATATGTTCCAGAAGAATGAATGTTAAAATTAACATTGGTTTGATCAGGAATATTATTATTAATTGCAACAGTGAAAGCATTGTTAACCAATACAGAAGCTCCAGCATTTATAGTTCCAAAATTAGCTGAATTTTGAGTAACAGAAACATTGGTATTTGTGGTAGAAAGAGTAGCAGTAACACCTGTAGCATTGTAAGGATTAGTTGCAACATTTTGTAAAGTAACATTTAATCCAATAGAAGTACCATAGTTTGGTGAAGCAGTAGGTGTATAAGTATTTAAAACAAGGTATGGAGTTGTTCCAGCAATAACTGTAACCAAACTACGATACCTGAAATAATTTTGTTTTGTAACTGTAACAACAATTTGTGTAGGAGGAACTTGTGCAGGAATTGTAATTGTTTGTGGAGAACCTGTTCCGGTACCAGTACCTAGAATAGTTCCATTAGCTGTAAGGGCAATAAAAGCACCAGCATTTGCAGTAATTGTAAATGAAGTAGAACCAGCGATTATTGTTGGATTATGAGTAATAGCTAAATTTTGAGGAACTTCTGAATACATCCACTGGAATGCATCTCCATGCATATGGAATAACTCATAAGTAACAGCTTTATTGCTTGTATTATATGGCCAACTGGATTGATATAAGAAATATTTTCCACCTGCACTACCAAATGCTGGTCTTAAATCACGAGAAGCAGGAGTCGTTCCATAAGCAGGCATAAAATTAGGCCACATATTGTCATACATACCCCATATATAGGTATCATTAACAAAAGAATATGAAACTTCGGCTGCAGCAACTAAACCAAGAGCACCAGAGTTTTGTCCTCCATAAGTATATCTATGAAATTTTTCAGTAAAACATTCTGTTGGACAACCACTTGGATTATGATATGCACCAGTTTCACAATTTATAGAAAATATAAAAGATAATTTATTATTTACATTTGTTAAACTATTAATATGGCTATTAACAAATGCAGGTTCTCCCCAACCATCATAACCACCATGATCTCTATGTTGTAACATAAATGATCCGCTATTTAGCGCGTTTACAACACCAGTGGGAGTACCGCCACTAAAACCACCTAATGTACCAGGAGCAGCAGGGATATAATTTAATCCGCTTGGTCCAAAATAAGAAAGAACAGTTGCAGTATTTGTAGCTGTTGACCAAGTTCCTGCACCAGGAACATTATTTCCAGTATTACCAGCTGGACTACCCAATGCATTTATTCTAACTGGGTTTTTGCCAAGTGTATTCTTTAAAAATCCACCAACAACTTCTGATCCAATTTGGAACCATCTGTCATCTTGCCAACCTAAAGCAGTAATAGGATTGTTATAAAAAGCAGCATCTGTTGGCGGATTGCGTTCGTAATTTAAAAATTTTGTAACCATTACCTGTAGTTGAGCAGCATTATTTGCTGTTATACGGGCAAAAATTATATCAGGTAATTCGTCACTCCCAACAACATCAGCATAATAATTATCACAAGCAAAATCTGGGTAACCTGAATCTGGATATAATTTTGCAGTTATAGTACTAGCAGGGTTAGAACCATAATCAGCCATTAATAAACATGCAACAGGTCTGGGTGTCCAATTATTATAAGCATAATCAACATATGTTTTTATACCAGCATAAGTTGTGCTATTAGGAATATCTTGAAGTTTTACGATTTCAGTAAGAATACCTTGTTCTGTTCTGAATTTCTTAACAGAATCAGCCCATTGTGCAAATTCAGGGTTATTAGGTATGATAATTAAATACTCACATCCTGTAATCTTTTCATTATTCCATTCTTGTACTCTTTTATCATAGTCAATTTTGGGTAATTGATCATAATTTAAAATGGCATCTTCTAAAATTGGGTCAAACCAGCGGTTTCTGAATGAATCATCACCATAATGGCCATTTCCTCCCTCAAAAGTAACACTTACTTTTAAGTCTTTATAAACTATCAATTCTTTAGTTACAGGATTATATTGGAAAGGGGTTACCCCAAGAGTAACAACATCAACACCTCTTATAACAGATGGTTGAGACATGATAACTGGTTGTGCTGGATAGAAAGCATTTTTTGAATAAACTTCTTTGTTTTTTTCGTAAATTAAAGTTTCTTTATAGCTTTCATGAGGAATTACAAAAGCAGGAGCCATATTAACATTTTTAATTGTTTCAGTACGATATGAAACAACTTTTAAAACAGGCTTTGACCCTTGTGGTATAGCAATAAATCTGCCATTTCCAGGCAAATCAGGATATCCTGCATCGTTTGGAAGAAAACTTCCAAATAATTGGATATTTTGCATTACTTCTCCATCAATAACATTATTAGTCATTGAAAATTCATTAATTGAAAAATTCAAAGAAACTCCTGATGTGGATTTTGATTCAAGAGAGAATCCTTCTTTTCCCCAACTGTCTGTGTATTTGAATTTTTTGTCTTGTGCTTGTGATTGAAGCACCCCAAACAGAACTGCAACTACTAACAGAATTCTGCAGGTTAATTGAGTAATTTTGTTTTTCATAAAACTTTTAATTAGAATTAATTATTTAAAATATTTAGATTCGCAAGATACGAAACAAAAATATAAGGATAAAATTTTTTTTATAATTATGCTTAATGATTGCATAATTAAAATTATCAGGAGAAGCAGAAATTAAATAATAATTAAACCGAGTATTTCTCGTTAAGCCAAAAATTATAATTTATCAAACCGAAATCATCACAAGTATGTTTGTTAGCAGAATTGATGAAACTTCTAACTCTTTTGACAAATAATTTGTTTTCACTTAGATTTTCGTTTGTAATCATAAGTGATAAAATCGAAATAAATTCTTTTTCCTGCTTATTTTCATTTTTGTCTATAAAAACTTTATAATCTCTTTCAATTTGTTTTATCAGATGTTCAATATAATCAAAGTCTTTAAGCTCATAACGAATGATTAACTCAGTAATAGCTATATTAAATTTTATTACAGCATCTGTTTGATCAAAATTATCAGACATATACAAACTATTTATGTTTTCAATAGCTTTGGTATATTCTTGTTTTGTAAAATAAATAATTGCTATATTAAGATAAATAAAAATATTACTGGAGGGTATATGGTTAAATTGCTTGTTTGTCTTAAGCCTTTCTAGAACATCAATCGCTTTATTACTATCTATAGCTATATAATTATTAATTAAAGAATGGTAATATTCAAAAATATACTTTTCGTAATACATGCCATCAAATTCTTCCATAGTTGAATATAATTTTTGACAATATGTCAGCGATCTTTCATATTTCTTATTTTGATATAATACATGAATATATTTTGATAGCATTTGTAATTTAAGGTTATGGGTTTTTTGATTAAAAACATTATCTTCTGTAAATTGAAGATATGTCGTAAGGAGATATAGTTCTAATGCCGCATATTCTTGTTTTTCTAATAAAATTTTAGGTACAATTTCGTATATTTTTAGTTTTAAATAATTGCTATTTTTTAATTGATTGTCAGTGCAAAATTCATCCATAGTTTTTTGTAAGAAACTCAAAATAGAATTGTTATGTTGAGAAAACGAAGGAATATGCGATAATCTATAATTAATTATAGCAATAATATCATTGATTTGATTTAATTTTCTGATTTGTTCTGATAGTTGTTTTCGTTTTATTATATATTCTTCTGGATTTATATCAGAAATATTTTGAGAAAGTTTAATTAATTCTGAGTAGATAAGATTTAACAATTCAGGACTTTCTGTTTCTGCTGCTTTTTGCTCTGCTTTTGTTAGAAAGTAAAGACTAAGATTATATTGAGATTTATTGTAGTAATATTTTGCCTGTGAAATCAAAAACATGGAATAAATATCATCATTTTCAGAAAAATGCTGTAAAAAAATACTTGTACTTAGATCATTGATAAGTCGATTTTTCAAACGATAAAAAGCATTTTTATTTCCATCAGGATACAACTTTTTAAAAACTTTTTCTTCATCATATTTTTCTGCTGCAGATCTGATTAAATCAAAAAGCATAATATCTTTACGATCATCGTTTTCATTGGTTCGAGAAAGGAATATTTTAAAGAATCGTAGTTCTTCTTTATTCATTTCAGCGATCATATGGTTAAGAATGTTCATAATCTTTGGTTTAATGTGTAAGAAAAATTTTGTTTTAATAGAAATTAAATAGTTATACGTTAATTGATTATAAAAAGTTTACAAAAGATATTTAATAAATTATATGTAATAATAAACAAGCATATTAATGCAATAAAAATGTTGATAACAATTAAAAAATTTCGTCTAAACAAAAAAAGCAGCAGATTATTTCTGCTGCTTTTTTATAAAGATTTAAAGTTATCAAACTTTTTCAAGTTCAACTGTAAAATGCCGCATAATCGGAGCTTCACTTGTAATTTTAAAACCATTTGTTATTTTCTTTCTTCTTTCGTAAACATTTGCAAGGGCAACTGCAACATATTCCATATGATTATTGGTATATACTCTTCGAGGAATAGCAAGGCGAAGCAATTCCAATTCAGGAAAACGATTTAATCTGGTTATGGGGTCTCTATCTGCTAGTAAAGCTCCAATTTCTACGCCCCTAATGCCTCCTTCAATATATAATTCTACACCAAGTGTTTGCGCAAGAAATTGTTCTTTGGGCAATTCAGGTAAAAATTTTCTTGCATCTACAAATATTGCATGTCCTCCAATTGGTTTTTGAATTGGAACACCAAATTCTATTAATCTATTGCCTAAATATTCAACTTGACTAATACGGGCTTCCAAATAATCTAACTCTGTTGATTCCATTAGTCCTTGAGCAATAGCATTCATATCTCTTCCGCTCAAACCACCATAGGTTAAAAATCCTTCAAACATAATATTGAAAACAGAAGATTGTTTTTTTAATTCCAAGTCTCTGAAAGCAATAAATCCTCCCATATTCACAATTGCATCTTTTTTGCAACTCATTGTTGCACCGTCAACATACGAAAACATTTCTTTCACGATTTCTTTTATTGTTTTGTTTTCATAGCCTTTTTCGCGAATTTTAATAAAATAAGCATTTTCAGCAAAACGTGCAGCATCCAGAAAAACACGTATGCCGTATTTTTTGCATAAAGCGGAAGTTGCTTTTATGTTTTCCATTGAAACTGGTTGCCCACCAGAAGAATTACAAGTAACAGTTATAATACATAAGGGTATTTTTTCTTTTGGATGTTTTTTAAAAACATCTTCTAACTTTTGCAAGTTAATATTTCCTTTAAATGGATGAATTAAAGTTGTATCAAATGCTTCATCAATTGTACAATCAACAGCATTTGCTTTTCTGAATTCAATATGTCCTTTTGTAGTATCAAAATGAGAATTTCCAGGGATATAGTCACCTTCTTTAATCAATGCTGAAAACAAAACATTCTCTGCTGCTCGTCCTTGGTGGGTAGGAAGAAAATACGGCATTCCTAATAAGTTATTTATTACAGAAAGAAATTTGTAGTATGAAGACGCACCAGCGTAACTTTCATCTCCTATCATCATTTCTGACCATTGCTTGTCGCTCATAGCACCAGTGCCAGAATCGGTGAGCAAATCAACAAATACATATTCGCTTCTCAGGTTAAAAAGATTGTATTTAGCTTCTTTTATCCATTGTTCTCTTTCTTGACGAGTACTTTTTCTTATAGATTCGACCATTTTTATTTTAAATGGTTCTGCATATGGTAATTGCATATTATATATAATTTATT
>DYDE01000024.1:23389-38006 GCA_020718065.1 Marinifilum sp.
AATAAAATTTTATTAGAATAAAAAAATTGAAAAAAGGAGATTGGAAGGAATTAGAAATTATCCCTGTTTTTTATATTGAGAAAAACTTTTTCTCCGAAAAAAAAGATTTTAATAGAAATTTTCATTTTTGAAAATTATACCGCAAACCTACATATAATTTATAAAATTACCAATTTTTTTAGAAATGTTTTTTAATTGGATATTTGCTTTTTTAATTGTTTGTTCTGAATTTTTTAATTTTAATGTACTTTTGAATGATAAAATATTAATTATGTTAATTAAATCAATTTCTAAAAATACTAAAACAACCTATATTCCAGATATTGAAAAACTTTCAGCAAATGAAATTAAGATTTTTCAAGAAGCTGAATTAAAAAAACTTTTAGAATACCTTAATAAATATTCTGCTTTTTATAAAAATAGATTAAAAAAAATCAAATTAAACATTGACAATATTAAATGTTTGGAAGATTTAAAAGAATTACCTATTACTACCAAAGAAGAACTACAGAAATACAATGAGGATTTTATTTGTGTTAAAAAAAACAAAATAATAGATTATATAACAACATCTGGCACATTGGGTGATCCTGTTACCTTTGCAATGACTGAAAAAGATTTGGAACGACTTGCATATAATGAATATATATCTTTTGTATGTGCAGAAGGAAAAAGCAGTGATATATACCAATTAATGACCACAATTGACAAACGTTTTATGGCTGGATTGGCATATTTTTTAGGTATAAGAAAACTAAGAGCTGGAATAATACGAGTGGGGAATGGTGTACCTGAATTGCAATGGGATTCAATCAATAGATTTAAACCCAATACATTAATTGCGGTTCCTTCATTTATTTTGAAGGTAATAGAATATGCTAAAAAAAACGGAATTGATTATAAAAAGTCTTCCATTAAAAAAGCTGTTTGTATTGGTGAACCTCTTAGAAATACAGATTTTACACTAAATACTTTAGGACAAAAAATTAAAGATAAATGGAATATTCAGCTTTTTTCTACTTATGCATCAACAGAGATGGGTTCGGCATTTACTGAATGCATAGAAGGTAAAGGGGGACATCATCATCCTGAATTAATAATTGTTGAATTTCTTGACGATAATGATAATCCTGTGAAAGAAGAAGAAGCAGGAGAAGTAACAATTACTACGTTGGGTGTTGAAGGAATGCCCTTGTTGCGTTACAAAACAGGAGATGTTTGTTTTCATTATAAAGAAAAATGCAAATGTGGAAGAACTACCATGAGACTTGGACCTATCATTGGAAGAAAAAAACAAATGATAAAATATAAAGGTACTACTTTATATCCTCCAGCTCTTTATGATATTCTTAATAACATTAAAGAAGTTGAAAACTATATAGTTGAAGTTTATACCAATGAAATTGGTACTGATGAAATTCTTATTCATATTGGGAGCAATTGTTCAAATGAGAGATCAGAAAAGGAAATCAAAGATCATTTTCGGGCAAAATTAAGGGTTGCTCCATCTATTAAGTTTTCTACACCAGAAATAGTAAACAAAATGCAATATACTGCGATAAGCAGAAAACCAATACAATTTATTGATAAAAGACAATAATCTCTTTTAAATTAGGAATTATTATGAAAAGATATATTTTAACAATTATTATAATGTTTATTATTTTGTATTCTCACACACAAACAGTATATCAACATGTGAGTAATACAGCAGTTTATGAATTTATGGATGAATTAGCAAATCAAAAAATAATTGAACTTAACGCCGCCATAAAACCGTATTCCCGAATTTTTATTGCTACAAAACTGAAAGAAGCAAAAGAAAAGGAAGAAATGCTAAATAAAAGACAAAAAAAGGAACTTGATTTTTATTTGAAAGATTATAATAAAGAATTAATGCCCGACAAAAAATTTAAAAAAAGAATTGACCTTTTTTATTATAAAGATTCTTTATTTACTTTTTCAGTAAACCCAATATTAGGGATTAATTGTATGGTGAATGACAGTGGAACGATTTATCATCGTTGGAGTGGGGGAGAAGCTTTTGGTTATATTGGCAAGAATTGGGGAATGTATGCAAGCTTGAGGGATAACCATGAAACAGAACCTTTTTCTACACCAATGTATTTAACTCAATCAATTGGCTATGGAAATAAAGAATCTGAAAACGGGGGTATAGACTATAGTGAAATGAGAGGAGGTATTACCTATTCTAATAATTGGTTGACAGTTGCTTTGGTTAAAGATCATTTTGTTTGGGGAAATAATTATCATGGTTCAAATATTTTTTCAGGAAAAACCCCATCATTTGCTACTATTAAATTAAATATTCATCCAGTAAAATGGTTTGATTTCAATTATGTTCATGGATGGTTATCTTCCATGGTAATTGACAGTTTGAGAACGTATAATTATTCATATGGAAAGCGGTTGGTATATCATCCAAAACATTTATCTGCTAATATTTTAACGATTACTCCTTTTAAAAAATTGAATATATCAATAGGTAATTCAATAATATATAGCGAAATGAATAATATTGCTTATGCAATCCCATTCTTCTTTTATAAATCACTAGACCATTCAAATGTCACAGATAACAATGGAGGGTCAAATTCTCAAATGTTTTTTGATATTAGTTCCAGGCAAATAAAATATGTTCATCTTTACACTTCATTTTTTATTGATGAAATTTCAATTAGTAGAATGTGGACAGATTCTTCACAATCAAATTTTATTAGTGGGAAAGCTGGTATTGGGATAAGTAACTTAATTCCGAATACTACAATTATTGCAGAATATACCAGAACTAATCCAATTGTTTATAAACATTTTATTCCAACTACAACATTCGAATCAAGTAATTACAATTTAGGTCATTATTTGAGAGATAATTCTCGCGAATTGTTTTTCTGTTTACGATTTAAACCAATACATAAATTACATTTTGAAATATCATACACAAAAGCAGAACATGGGAAAGATTATGAATACACAGGGGTTGGTTGGAATGATTTAGGATTGCCCTACCTTGATAGTATTGCCTGGAAAAACGAAAGCTATAATGCTAAAGTAAGTTATGAAATGATAAATGATGGATTTGTGTTTTTTGAATTTATTTCAAGTAATACAACAGGGAAGGTCGCATTATATACTCCTACATTTCTTAGAGGCAGAATGAAAACCTTTTCTTTTGGAATCAACTACGGATTCTAGTAATAAGCTGAAACTAATATCTGGTTTATTTAATAATTATCTTTCTGATTATATTGCCATTCTCTGTTTGCAACTTTATGAAATATAATCCTTTTGACACATTTCCAGGGTTTATTTCAATGATGTTTTTTCCAGAATTTAACAGTTTTTGTTGGGTTAAAAGTTTAATTCCTAAAGCATTATTAATTTCAATGTTCAAAAATTCATTAGTTTTAACATCTAACTCAATATTAAATAAGCCATTACTGGGGTTTGGATATATGCTTAACGCTGTAATATTTTTAATTTCATTTACACTTGTATTTAATTGCACTTGAAAATACTTAGCAGCAGCATATCCACTTTCACACTGACCACAATTAACATTTGCCTGAACATTCCATCTGTATAAACCTCCGTTAATCAATGTGTTTATAGGTATAACCAATGTGTTACCAGTAACACAATATTGCTGAAGAACAAGTGGTCCGGATACCAACGGGTCTTTTCTTATAAAAACATCGTAGTCGGTTGCGCCATTCACAGCAGACCATGTTAAAGTTGGAGTCAAGGTATTGATAGATTCTCCCGGGCTGGAAATAGTTCCGGGGGAAACACAACTTGGAGTGGATGGGTTTGTACAAGAAATATAAACATGATGAAAAAGCCTTAAGGCATATGTTTCTGAGCATATCACATAATTTGACCAATTATTAGGAAATGTGGAGGAAGCAGGGTCTGATACTAAAAAGTCACTTGCACTTGTTCCGGATCCAGTATATCCATATATAACAAGAAAATGTGCACAAGGAGTGCTTCTATTTACATGAGCAATTACAGGATTACCAGCATCAATTTCTGATTTGATAATTGATAAACTATATGTTGCAGAACCATACCAGGTCATTGTACTACCTGGATAATTATCAACGGAAGTCCAAAGCACATTACAACCCGAATATCCTGCATTATTTTTCAGCCATGAATTTAATTGTCCTGGATTAACATTTACTCCATTTGCTTTTAATAACATTGCTCCAGAAGACATAGCACAACCTTGAGCACAAATTGTTAAACAATTTCCTATGCCATATAAATCATTACTCCATGATTGATTACACTGTTGGTAATGGGTTATAGGAATAATTCCCTTTATATCTGTTTTTAAAGGAGGAGGTGCAATGTAGTTGCTACTATCTATAAAAGGTCCTGTTAATATTTCATAATCCTGAGCAATAGCAACAAGATTTAAAATAAAAAATAACAAGTAAAGAATTAAACATTTTAATTTCATAGAATATTTCACTATAATTAAAAATCAAAGTTAATAATTATCTGTAGAAACTTTTCTGAAATATTCAATTGTAAATTGTGGATCAATAGAATAGTAAAATTCAATAATTAAATCAAGTTTTTTATTCAACCTTTTATACTTAGAAAACAATTCCCAAAAGCCAGGATCGCTTACGAATAAGTTTTTAGCAAAAGAATTGAAGTCATTTTCCATATCAGACTTTCCATATTGTGTTAAAAATCCCTGTTTATTTATTTCATCTTCAAATTCTTCAGAATCACTTCCTCCTTTTATAGCTTCATATCCTCCATCACCATATTCTGCATTAGGTGAATTTGCATCTCTCCATTCATTTTTTTTAAAATATTGTTTATAATTTAGAAAAAGAATACTTGAAAACTCTGCATGAAATAATTGTTCAACAAAAATATCATCGTATGAGTTTGGTTCACCTTTATTGGTAATATAAACATTGTCTTCCCAATAAGTACCTCCATATCCTACCTTGTAAAATTCGATGTCATATAATACATATACTTTTTTTAGGTTAGATTTTAAGAGACTTGCTGGATATTTTTCCAATGCTTTTTTAATAATTTTTAAAGACCTGCTGATGTCATCATCCGATTCAATAGTTTCTATTTTTGCATTACTTGGAGATTCATACCAAGATTCAGGAAAGATAGGTTTGCTATCTTTAAATATAATTTCTACGCCGCTTCTTTCATCAATAAACTTTTTTGTTTGGCTATTTACTTTTATACTTAATGCAAAAAGTAAAACAAACAATAAGAAGCTGTATTTTTTTTTAATTAATTGCATAAAGTTTCTATTTATTTGTAAAATATTGTTTGATTGATCATTGATCGGAGATTGGTATATGTTTTGATAAAATTTTAGTATTATATCAAAGTATTGTAATTTACCACAATAATAATACCAAGAATTAATTCAAAAAAATAATTTTCAATAAATAAATGAAAACAAAGAAAACTTTAAAAATTAACTATATCAAATCCAGTTTATTAATATTGGTAAAGCATTTTTTTTAATTTATTGATTTTATTCTTTAATTTATCATATTATAAAATATCTATATTTGTTGTTGCTTTTTAAAATGATACACAATTGAAAAACTTATTTATTTTTTTAATACTTATCTTTAGTATTTCTTTATCTTATACACAGGAAACATTTGGTTTAGTCAACGGAAACTATGCAGGCGTAAATTGTGTTATGTCAAATCCCAGCCTGATGGTAAATTCTAAGCTGTATTTTGATATTAATTTTTTAACTATGGATATTTTTGCTCATAACAATTATGTTTATGTACCTAGTGGAAATCATAGTACGTTAGAAGGACTGAAGAAATATCCAGATTTCCCAACTGCTGCAAATGAGAAATATTTTATAGATTATTATACTGATAAATATAAGAAAAATGCTTATGTGAATTTTCGTTTAAATGGTCCTTCGGCAATGCTTGTATATGGAGATCATGCATTCGCAATCACAGATGCTATACGTTCGGTAACATCTGTTAGAGGAATAGAATTGCCAACAGCAAAGTTTACATATGAAGGACTATATTATAAACCTCAGCAAAATATTCAATATAATACCAATAATTTCAGAATAGCAGAATTAACCTGGGGTGAAATAGGATTAAGTTATGCATATCAATATAAAATAAAAAATAAAAGTAGTTGGACTGCAGGTATATCAGTTCGTCGTTTATGGGGATTTGATGGAACCTACCTCACCGCAAATACTTTAAATTATATGGTTACCAATGACACAACTGTTGTTATAAATAAAATTGATGGAGAATATGGTTTAATTGGCAGAACGGAAGATGATATTACTGGTTTTGGAAGCACAGGTCTTGCTAAAGGTAAAGGATGGGCATTTGATATAGGTTTTACTTATACCAAATTAAGGAACTATGCAAAATTAACGTTTGGTTCAATTAATCAGGCTTGTAAATCAAAATATCTTGATTATGACTACAGAATAGGGGTTTCCATTATTGATTTAGGAGGCATTAATTTTAAGAATGGTGGCAACACATATGTTTTAAAATCAAACACCACAGATTCTGTTAATATTAAACCGTTCTACCAAATAACCACTATTGAAGGATTTAACCAAACTCTTAGTAATAGTATCTATCAAAATCCCGGCAATTCATTATCTGGTAGTAGTTATAAAATTGGACTGCCTTCTGCTCTTTCAATTCAATATGATTATCATTTTAGAAAAGACTGGTATTTTAACGCAACAATAATTAAAGATTTTAATCTTTATAAAAACCATGTTAGCCGGCCAACAATACTTGCCATTACCCCACGCTACGAAAGGAGATGGTTCGAATGTCAGGTTCCTTTATCTCTTTACGATTATCGCCATCCAAGAGTGGGATTAGCATTTCGTTTAATGAATTTTACTATTGGTACCGACAAACTTGGTTCTTTCTTTAATTTTAATGATCTCACAGGAGCTGACTTGTATTTTTCATTGCGTATCAATTTCCTTAAAGGCAAATGTCCGAGCAAATACAAAGCTCCGGTTATGAAACCTAAAAAGAAAGTTGAAGATTGTAACTGCCCTGATAAATTAGATACAGAATCGAACAGGTGGAAGCATAAAAAGAAATAATTGTGATTTAAAAGAGTTTTTAGATTTCTAATAATTTACGAAAATTCTTTTTATAATACCGAAAGAAGACCAATAAACACATCTGGATTTTCTAACTCTTTGTTATTTCTTAATTCTTTAAGACTAACTTCTCCTATTACATATTTGTAGTCGTTACTTTTGTAAGAAACATCTATGTTTTGAATTTTTAGTTTTTCAATTGAAGATTCTTCTTTATATCTATAATATACCTTAAGTATTTTATCCTGATTAACAGTAATTTTTAAATTTTGATAATATTTCTTGTATTCATAAGCATAATTATAGGTTAATGCTGAAATATCAGATAATACCGCAGAAGCTGTTGGAAAAGCTCCTGCTCCTTTACCTTTAATCAGCTGGTTTTCTGTAAATACACCCTGAAGCATTACTGCATTATATTCATCTTCTATGAAATACAAGGGATTGTTTTTGTCTACAAATTGAGGCATTACAAAACAAACCAATTCTTTATCAAATTTTTTAGTGGAAGCAATTAGTCTTATCTTAAGATTTTTTTCTTTAGCAAATAAGATGTCGTTAATAGATATATTTTGTATTCCATAATTAAAAAGTTCGTTTGGGTGAGATATAACACCAAATGCATGAAAATTATTAATTACAACCTTAGACTTTGTATCATATCCTTCTACATCCAGTTTTGGATCGCTTTCTGCAAATCCAAGTTTTTGTGCATCTTTTAAAACATCAGCATAGGTTCTGTTTTCGTTAAACATTTTTGAAAGTATATAATTTGTTGTTCCATTATATATTCCTTCTACAATATCAAGCAATTCATTGTCGTAGTATTCTTCTAAATTTCTGATTATAGGAATACTTCCACAAGATGCTCCTTCATACAGAATAGGTTTATTACAGGTTGATTGAAGTTTTAATATTTCAGGTAAATGATCTGCAAGCATTTTCTTATTTGCAGTAACAACTGCTTTGCCTTTTTGTAAAGCTTTGGTAACTATATCAAATGCATCATCAGCATTATCGATCAGTTCAATAATAATATCAATTTCATCATCATTGAGCAAATCATTTTTATCGAATGTGAAATTTTCCATCGGAATAGGACGAGGTTTTTCTTTGTGTTTAACACATATTTTTTTAATATTAGCCTGTATTCCGGTAGTCTGATTAAGCACATCAAAAAGGCCTTTACCTACACAGCCGAAACCAAATAATCCCAATGTCAGTTTTTTTCTTGTTGTCATATTTTATTTATTATTTAATGGTTATTTTTAAATTTTTTATTGTTTTTGAAATGGACTTACATAATAATTTAGCCAGTTAGAAAATAATAATTTGGCATGTTCGTCCCAGGTTTTTAATGGTGCAATGTTTTCATTATTATTTAAAAAATAATTTCTTGGTTTATTAATTGGTAAGCCTTTGTTAACATCTCTTAAATATTCATCTTTCAATGTATTTACATCATATTCAGAATGACCAGTAACAAAAAACTGTTTCTTCTTTTCATTTGCCACAATATAAACTCCTGCTTCTTCTGATTCTGATATAATCTTCAGATCAGATATTTTTTCAATGTCTTTCCGGATAACTTCTGTATGACGGGAATGAGGTGCTAAATATGGATTTTGAAATCCATTTGTAATTGGTGAAATATGATTAATTGGATGATAAAAAACCCCAAACATTTTTTCGGAAAGCTTGTATTTCGGTATTTGATAATAATGATTTAAAGCTGCCTGAGCACCCCAACATATAAAAAATGCTGATGTTACATTGCTTACTGCCCAATCCATAATATTTTTAAGTTCGGTCCAGTAATCAACTTCTTCAAATTCTAATAGTTCAACAGGGGCTCCAGTTATAATCATTCCATCCCATTTTTGGTTTTTTATTTCTTCAAATGATTTGTAATGCTTTTTTAAATAGTCTTCTGATGTGTTTTTTGTTTTGTGTGTAGCAACATAAACAAATTCTACTTTGACAGAAAACTGTTGACTATCCAGTAACCTAAGAAGTTGCAATTCTGTTGTTTCTTTATTAGGCATCAGGTTTAAAATGGCAATATTTAATGGTTTAACACCATTAACTATAAAATCAGAAAAATTTTCTATCGGAATATTTTCTTTTTTTAAAAATTCAATTACAGGTAACTTTTTTTTAAGAATAAGTGTCATAATATTTTATATTTTATTGAATGCTTGTTCAAGATCGTTTTTAATATCTTCTATATGTTCTATACCCACAGAAAGCCTGAGTAAATTTGGTAAAACACCTGAAGCCAATTGTTCTTCATCAGTTAATTGTTGATGAGTTGTTGCAGAAGGTTGTATAATCAATGTTTTGGTATCTCCAACATTAGCAAGATGGCTTATTAATTTAAGGTTATCAATAAATTTGATGGTGTCTTTTTTTGTTCCTTTTAAAGTAAATGAAAGAACTCCTCCAAATCCATTTCTTAAATATTTTTTTGCTAATAAATGAAAAGGACTATTCTCTAACCCTGGATAATTAACTTTATCCACTTTAGGATGATTTTCTAACCATTTTGCAATTGCAAGAGCATTACTACAATGACGTTCCATTCTTAATGACAAAGTTTCCAATCCCTGAATCAGCTGAAATGAATTAAACGGACTAATTGTTGGCCCGAAATCTCTTAATCCTTCCACTCTTGCTCTTATTATAAAGGCAATATTTCCAAAAGGGCTTTTATCTCCAAATGATTCCCAGAAATTTAATCCATGATAACCTTCTGATGGTTCGCTAAATTGGGGAAATTTTCCATTGCCCCAATTATAGTTTCCCCCATCAATAATAACACCTCCCATACTTGTTCCATGCCCTCCAATCCATTTTGTTGCAGATTCAACAACTATATTTGCACCATGTTTTAATGGCTGACATAAATATCCTCCACCTGCAAAAGTATTATCAACGATAAGAGGAATATCATATTTATTTGCTAATGTAGAAAAAGAATCAAAATCAGGAACATTGAAACCCGGGTTACCTATTGTTTCGAGATAAATGGCTTTTGTTTTATTGTCTATCAACTTTTCATATTCTTCTACAAGGTGCCCTTTTGCAAATTTTACCTGAATACCCAAACGTTTAAAAGCAATTTTAAACTGATTGTAGCTGCCTCCATAAAGATATGAAGTTGAAACAAAATTATCTCCATTATTTAAGATGTTATTTAGGGCAACAAACTGAGCTGCATGACCAGAAGAAACAGCTAATGCTGCTATTCCTCCTTCTAAAGCCGCCATTCTTTTTTCAAAAACATCAGTTGTTGGGTTCATTAAACGTGTGTAAATGTTGCCAAATTTTTTTAAAGCAAACAAATCTGCACCATGCTGTGAATTTTTAAAAAGATATGATGTTGTTTGATACAAAGGTACCGCTCTTGAAAATGTTGTTGGATCTACTTCCTGACCCGCATGAACTTGTAAGGTTTCAAATTTTAAATTATTTGTATTCATTGTATGATTTTATATTATTTGTTTATTTTTAAATATTTAAAGGAAAGGGTTTGTTGTCGGCTAATGGACAAAACCAAATATTATGGTAATACGTCTATTTGCCTAAAAGCATTCGCATGTATTTGCGAAATGAACTATTTAATATTAAAAGATAATTAGATACCACACTATAAGTTTGTGTAATAGCATAAAAACAAAAAAAGATTTTTTTCATGTTGCTTAATAATTAATTTATAATCCCCTTTAAGGGTCAGGTTTTGGCACCTTCCAAAGTTATACTTTGGGGTTGCCAGAGGGTTTTTGAGCCTGTTCTCTCGCCTCTTCTTTATAAACCAATTATACTAACTTTAAGGAAAGAATAATTGATTGAAAAATTCTTTGCAAAAATAACAAAATTTATTCATTTGCATTTTTTTTTGATTCTAATTATTTAAACTTTTTGCTATTTAGAAAATATTTAGTGAAGATGACATTCATAAAATGACATTTTCCCAATACTTCCCAAAATCAAACACAGTCTTTATAATATACTATAAAAACAAAAACAGCACCTGTTATATTATGTTTCTTCCCAAATCCTTTCTAAAATGGATTTTAAAATAGTTTATTATAATACAATAAAATAAAGATATATCTTTGCCAAAATTTCAGAAAACAGTTGCCAGAAAGAAAAAAGAATAAGAAAGATGACTAGTTGTTTGAATAGATTGATTTTTAAACAAATAAAAAATGCTTTTATTTATTAAGCATTTCGAATAGAAGATAACTTATTTATGAAGAAAAATTTATGTAAAATGAAGAAAATAAAATTTTTATTTATAGCCATGTTTATTGTTGTAATTGGGCTTTGTTCGTGTAACAATTCTACTTCAACCGAAAAAAAAGAGGACAACTCAAATACTCAAATTGAAAACAAAGTAGTTTCTTCTGAGTTTGATTATTCTGGCATTTATAGTATTATTGATAAAACTGTTTGTGAATTGACCATTACAATTCAAAAAAAAGGAAATGGATTTTTATATAAAATAAACAATTCCGAAGGAAAAGTAGAAATCATTAAACAAGATTCTGAAACCTATTTAAATTTTATAGCATTAAATGGAGATAGCCCTAAAGGAGACGTTGAAGCAAAGTACGAAAACGAAACCTTGATAATTCAAAACGAAGGCAATTCAATGAATCAATACACTAATTTTAAAAATTGTGATGCTAAATACCTTGAACTAAAAAAAATAAAATAATAAATGAAAAAAATTACGATCACTTTTCTTTTTACTTACATGTCCATTATAATGATTTACTCTTGCAATTCTGGGAGTAAACAAACAAAAAATGATTCTTCCACAGAAAATACAAAAACAAATGTGGTTTCTCAGGAATATGAATTTGAAAAGCTAGCGACCATCACTGGAACCGTACAAGAAATACCAAATACTTCAAGTACTGAAATGAAATCTTATGTTCTGGAGCTTGATAATCCCATTAAAATAATTTCCAAAAAAACTGAATACGATTCTCAAAGCGATGTAATGGAAATTCAAATCGGTTTTGAAGATGAAGCAATTGATCCGGCTGATTATATTAATAAAAAAATCACAATAATTGGCATCATTAATCCTTCCCAAACCATGCACGACAAAAGATCCGTAGTAATGTTTGATGCAAAATTAAATAATACTAAATAAAATGATAAACATATGAAAAAAATCACTTTTGCTACCCTTTTTATTTGTGCAGTTTTTATGATGATAACATCTTGTAATTCTGAAAACAAACAATCTAAAAATGAAAATCAATCAAATAATTTAAAAACAGAAGAAGTGTCTCAAATATATGAATTTGAGAAACAAGCAACTATCACAGGAATCTTGCAGGAATTACAATATGAAAATACAGCTGGTACTAAAATGGTAACATATATTATCAAGCTTAATAGTCCGATAAATGTTATTTCTAAAAATTCCGAAATCGATGCACAAAACAATGTGAAAGAAGTGCAAATCGGATTTTCTGATGAAGTTATAAATCCTGCATCTTATTTAAACAAAACCATCACTGTAGCCGGGGATATCTATCCTGAACAAACAGTTAATGATCGTAGGCCCGTTGTGATGATTAATACAAAAATCATAAAATAATACAACTAACAGTGATTTAAGAGAAGTCATTGCATATTGAAATGGTTATTATTCCATACCCTTATGCACCTGGCGAAGTTTACTCTTTTTCTTTGGTTGTAAATATACAGATATAGTTAGAGGCACTAACCCTCTTCCTTTTTATATTTTCTGGTTATAATCTTTTCTTTTTTAAGAAAATTGCAACCAAAAATTGCATCTCAAAAATAGCAAATTGATATTATCTTTGCTAAAAAATATAAGGATGAATTTTGTATATCCAGCTTTTTTATTTGCCCTCTTTGCTGTTGCAATTCCTATTCTTATTCATCTGTTTAACTTTCGAAAGTACAAAAGAATATATTTTTCAAATATTCGTTTTCTGCAAGAAGTAAAACAAGAAACCAAAAGAAAATCAAAACTCAAACATCTTTTGGTTTTACTTTCTAGAATTTTAGCAATTGCTGCGCTCGTTTTTACTTTTGCCCAACCATATTTAACAATATCAAATACCAATATCAATGCAAATAAAAGCCGAGTGAGCATTTTTGTTGACAATTCTTTCAGTATGGAAGCATTAAACAAAAACGGAATACTACTCGAAGTTGCAAAAAACAAAGCAAAAGAAATAGTTGCCGCATATCGGCAAACAGATGAATTTCAAATTATAACTAACGATTTAGAAACAAAACATCAGCGTTTTGTTTCTAAAAAAGAAATTGACGAGTTGATAAACGAAGTTAAAATCAGCTCAATAAGTCGGAAGTTGTCAGAAATAATCGTACGTCAATATGATTTAATTAACGACAATACCAATTCAATTAAAAACACTTACTTAATTTCCGATTTTCAAAAAAACACAAGCAATATCAACGATATTAAAAGCGATTCGAATATTTCTTCTTTCTTGGTGCCAGTTTTCACAAACAAAACAAATAATATTTTTATAGATTCCTGTTGGTTTACCAATCCTATTCAACAGCCAAATCATGAAACATCACTAAAAGTAAAGATTAAAAACGCTTCAGACGAAAAATTGGAAAACATTCCTGTAAAACTTTATATCAACAATCAGCAAAAATCTCTTGCAAGTGTTACCATGGATGCAAACTCCGAAACAGAGATTACACTATCCTATATATTAAATGCAACTGGTATCCAAAACTGTAAAATAGAAATAGTTGACAATCCAATTGTATATGATGATGTTTTCTATTTCAGTTACGAAATAGTTGATAAAATTTCTGTATTATGCATTAATGGAAACATTCCTAATAATTACCTTAATACATTATTTAGCAAAGATTCTTTATTTCTTTTTCAGAACATTAATGATAAAATTATAGATTTCTCCTCATTTCCCTCATACAATCTTATCATATTAAATGAAATAGGAACAATTTCGTCTGGTTTATCTTCAGAATTGCAGCGTTATATTAATGAAGGAGGAAGTATCGTTATTTTTCCATCACCAAAAACAGATTTAATAACCTACAAATCCTTTCTTACGTCTGTTAACTCTAATTATTATACCGATCTGGACACAAACAACACTACAGTTACAGACATTAACCAAAATCATCCGATATATAAAGGCGTTTTTGAGCAAATACCTGAAAATGCAAATTTCCCATCAATATTTTCTTTTTATAAACTAAGTAAATTCAACAATTCAAGCCATGAATACCTTATTCGTTTGCAAAATGGGAACAGTTTATTTACTTCTCAATCAATAAAAAAAGGCAAGTTATATTTATCGGCAGTGCCTTTAACCGATGATTTCAGCAATTTTGCCAAAAATACTATTTTCGTTCCCACATTATACAATATGGCAATATTAAGCACTCCTGTCAGCTCCCTTTATTATATTA
>DYDE01000147.1 GCA_020718065.1 Marinifilum sp.
ATGATTGACGAGAGTATTGAGTTCTGGGATTGTTATGCATCAAAACCAGAAATACACTACGAAATAGACGAAAAACAATTAAAAGAAGAAGTAGTTTTCCTAAGGTAAATAAAAAGATAACCACACGATGCAATCGTGCGGCAGCAGGGGTAAAACTAAAAGATTGTGGCAGCAGGGGAAAAGCTCCTCCCCTTTTAGAAGTCAGGAAGTGTCAATTTTTATATCTCCCTTACATCTAATTTAAACCCAACCGAATGGAGATTCTGTATTTCGATATTGGGATCGTCTTTCAGGTATTTTCTCAATCGGGAAATAAACACATCCAAGCTGCGACCGGTGAAATAATCGTCGTTGTCCCACACACTGCTTAAGATTTCATCTCGTTTTATTATTTCTCCTTTATGGATACATAAGAGTTTTAATAGGTCGGCTTCTTTCTGGGTCAGATTGCGTTTTATTCCTTCCAGTTCAACAAACAGATTTTGATAATCGAAAATGTAACTGCCAATAGAATATATTTTTTTAGTAAAACTATTATTCTGACTGCGTTTTAAAAATACTTCTATTCGAAAAACCAATTCCTCAATATTGAATGGTTTGGTTATGTAATCATCTGCACCAATCTTAAATCCTTTCAGCTTATCTTCCATGGAGGCTTTTGCAGTAAGTATGATGATAGGAATGGTTTCGTTTTTTGCACGTATCATCTTTGCAATCGTAAATCCATCTTTTTCGGGTAGCATAATATCGAGAATGCACAGATCGTATTTTTTCGATTCAAAAAATTCCCAGCCTTTTGTGCCATTATCAGCTAAATCTACTGTATATCCGTTCAGGTTTAAATAATCGCGCACCACAATTCCAAGATATTGATCGTCTTCTACTAATAATATTGTAATATTTTTCTTTTTCATATTTTAAAGATTGCTTGTTTTTCAAGACTTATAATTGGCAAATAAAATTTAATTTCACTCCCCATACCGATTTCACTTTTTAATGTCAGTTTCCCTTTATGGCCTGCAATAACCGTATTAACATAATATAAACCAAGTCCAAATCCTTTTACATTATGTACGTTGCCTGTAGGTACGCGGTAAAATTTATCGAATATTTTTTTTCTGTTTTCTTTGCTTATACCAATTCCATTGTCTTTTATGCTTACAATAATATATTTTTTTGTATTTAAAGTGCTGATGTATATATCAGGTGATTTGTTGCAATATTTTACAGCATTATCAATAAGATTGTTAATTAAATTCGTGATATGAACCAGATCGCCATATATTATTGAGTTTGTTGCTTCAGGACAAAAATTAATAAGCCCCTTCTTTTCTGTTATTAATAGTCTTGTACTTTCAACAACTTCTTTTATCGTATCGTGAAGATCGATCTTCTGAAACTTGAAATCAACTTTTTCTTTATCCAGTAAAGCAATTTGCAACACCTTATCCGTTTGTTCCTTAAGTCTGGTTGTTTCGTGAATAATAATATCGGTATAATTAGAAATAAGATCTTTATCCTCTATAATTTCAGGCTTTTTAATAATGTTTGCCGACACCAGAATGGTTGAAATAGGAGTTTTCAACTCATGGGTCATATTATTGATAAAATCCTTCTGAATATCAGAAAATTTTTTTTGCCGGAGAATGATAAGTAAAGCATAACCAAAAAACAGGCAAATAAGAAGAAGCACCCCATTAAAAAAAAGCCAGATCCCCATTTGACTGGTTAAATACATTGTTTTTTCAGGAAAAAGAACACTGAAATAATACTTGTCTTTTTCCCACAAAGGAAGCTCACTTTTTTTAATTTTATCGGTTTTGGTCTTCATAGAAATATATTTACCATAAACCATTTTTTGTGACTCACAATTATATACGCCATATTCAAAATCAATAAGAATATTTCTTTTTGTAAATTCGGCTTTAAGTAAGGTTTCTAATATACTTGTTTCAATTTCCCCATTTATATTTACTGCATAATAATTGGTAGAAATTTGATTTACCAGACTCACCAATGGGATTGTCATTTTATTGTATTTAAGGATACCTTCGGCAACATTTTGTAATGAAAGGGTTACCATTTGGTCGAATTGCCGTTGTTTTAAATCATATGCTTTTTTGTACCAAATAATCTGCATAACCATAATTCCGATGATGGAAAAAACAGCCAAAATAACTACTATACGGATATGTCTGGATCTGGATCTCATTTCGTTTTTTTATCAAAATTAATACAAAAATGAACATTTAAAAAACATTAACATTTCATTAAGAATTGTTTAATATTCGTTAACACTATTTATGAATGCATTGCTCTATTTTTGCATTGTTCAAATATTATTAATCTAATACTTTAAATTTATGAAAAAAGCTTTGATTATCATGATCGGTTTTATGATGTTTTGTGCAATGGGATTTGCCCAAAATGCCGAAAAATTAGTTAGCTACAACGTTCTATCGCCAACAACTTCTACCATTAGCTGGTTGAACACCCAAACCATTGACCTGGGGAAAATTGTGAAAGGAACTCCCAAAACAGTAACATTCGAGTTTGTCAATACAGGGAACGACCCTATTGTTATTTCATCTGCTAAAGGTCAGTGTGGTTGCACAAATGTAGAATACTCAAAAGAGCCCGTATTGTTTAACAAAAAAGGATTTGTTAAGGTTACTTATAACGCTTCTAATGTTGGCGTTTTTAACAAATCAATTACTGTTGTTACAAATACTAGCGAACAAACAATATTATTGAATATAAAAGGAGAAGTATATTAAATGTGCTTATAAGAGTTCTCTTATCCTCCCAACCAAGCGGCAATTCCAATGCTGCTTGGTTTCTGCAAAGCATTATACTTAGCAGTGTGGAATTTGTAATTACGCCGAGCAGAGAAATAAACAGTTGAAGATATTGTTGTTGGAATAAAATTTTAGAAAATGGCAGTTGATCATACTGCTTTAAAAAATTTTTAAGTTATAATATAAATCTTGATTTGATATCAGTTGTTGGTATCAGACAAGATTCGCTTCTTCCAAAAACCCTATACCGTGTTTTTGCAATTATATTGTAAAACAAATCTCTAAATGGACGTGGAAAAACAATAAAAACATAAGTCCATTTCCATATTCCACCCAGGTCTTTCAAAACATGGAGTGCTGCCGAAGATTTAATATAATATTTGTCTTTAACAATGTATACAAAGGTGTTTAAGTTGGTAGTTGGTAAATCAAATTTATTAAGAAGTGCTTTTCCGCTTTCTGATTGCAAATAAGCAAATTTAAATTTTCTGTGTTTATCTCTTTTGACAACGAATTTTGCAACACGATTGCACATATAACAGAACATCATCAATCAGTAAAATATGAGATATTTCATTGTTCACGTGCTCTATTGAAATACATTTTAGCTAAATTAATAAATTATTTTTTACTTACCACACGAGAGGACTCGTGCAGTAGCGGGGTAGTATCAGATTCTATCCATACCAAATATATCTTAACAATACTACTTCTTCTTTTAATTGTTTTTCGTCTATTTCGTAATGGATTTCTGGTTTTGATGCATAACAATCGCAACTTGTAAATATACTGTTAATAAGCCGTTGAAACCGACTGTCGTTTTTTACATTTGCACTTCTATCCCTTCTCCATTGATGTATGAATTGATCAACAAATTTAACTACATCCAGTTTGTTTGACAAATAATTGTCAATGATTCTTCTATAGATATCCTCTTCCATTTTGGTTTTTATTTAATTGTTTATAAAATATTCTGTTAAAATTTTCATGATAGTAATGTTTTCTAAAGAGTGCGTTTTTCAAATAAAAGCACTACTTAAACCATCGGGGGTGAAATGTTACACCTGCCTCTAAACCTATATTGTTATAATAAAACACATTATCGTTGTTTGGTATTTTGTAAAATAAGTTTGGTTTTACAAACAATTGAATATCCAATTTGCTGACCTTTGCAAAATCATATCCAAAACCAAACGAATAACCAAAAATTGCTGAACTAATCCATTTTCTACCAACATTCACAATTTTGTTATCATTATTTAATTTATATAAATCGTAATCGTAGTAACTGCCTGAATATCCAAGCTTAATGCCATATTCGAGGAACAAGCCGAATTTATAAGTTCTTCGCAAGGAACTTCCTACAGAAAGACCTGCTGAAGAATACACATCTTTGCGTCTTTGGAGACTAAATGTAGTAGAAAGAATAACTTTGTACTTACTTGTTTGCAATAAATATTTTTCCATCCCTATTTGAAAACCGTGAGTATCTGTAAAAGGTTTATTCCAATAGCTGATCGAAATTCCTTTTATGGATTTTATACTATCTGTATTTGAAGCTATTATTGAATTATTAAATTTGAATAAAATGATAAATGTAAAAATGATAAATGAAATTGAACTTCTTTTCATGATAAATATAATTTAAGTTTAGTTTTATTAATTTGCATACTTTAATAGGGCATTAGCTATTGCTTTTGAATAACATCCCGAACGGTTAACGAACATGATATACCCTGTTTTTTGTTCAATATTAAAATACATTTCTGTTGACACACCTGGGTCGGCACCATCATGCCCCCAAACACTTACCTCTCCTTTTTTAGTTTTAAAAAAAATCAATCCCTGATGTTCATTTGAATCGTTAAAATGTTCCTGCAAAATCAGGTCTATAGTTTCCGGTTTAAGTAATTGGTAGTTATTAAACTTTCCTCCATTCATATATGCCCTCATAAACTTAGACAAATCTTCAACACTTGTCATTAAATGACCATCCGGATAAGTAGGAAAAGAAAAAAACGGATTGGAAGGATTGGTTGCATCGTTATTATCATATGGAATAGCTACTTCTTCCTTAGGTGTTTCACTAAAAAACCAGCTTGTTCTGTTCATCCCAAGCGGTTTAAAAATGTGGATTTTACAATAAGTATTATAATCCATTTTGCTGATATGCTCAACCAAACATGCAATTAACGCAGCTGCAACATTTGAATACGAAAATTTTGTACCTGGTTTATTCTTCGAAAAATTATTTTCTGTATAATAGTTCCCGTTTTGTGTAAGATAATATTCCTGAAAATCCATATTTGATACGGGATAATCAACATACCCGAATAGATAAAATACACTAGCAGGGTATCCTTTATCTGAAATGGAAGAGGTGTGTGTTAATAACATTTTAACCGTTATCTTATCACCAGGGAAATGTGGGTTTCTTACTTCAAAAGGTAAATAATTATTAATATCTTCATCCAGATCAACCATTCCTTTTTCGTATAATTGCATAATAGCCGTTACTGCCATTGTTTTTGATGTAGATGCGATCAACATTCTGGTCTCTGGAGTAAATTCTTTTTTATCATGAATATTGGCATATCCTTTGGCTCCTATGTAAACAACTGAATCTCCTTTTACTGCAACATATCCTATACCTGGCTTCTTGTATTTTTTAAATTCCGATTCAATTACTTTATCCAGATTTTCTTTTGAAGTAACATCTGTTATTTCTTCTTTCTTGCAGTCAATAAAAATCAATAACTGCATAAAAATCAAGACAATAATAATAATTTTGTTTCTCATATTCACTTTTTTTTAACTATGTTTATTAATATTTTCACCTGTAAGACAATTTTAAAAATGAATACCACTATTCAGGATTGAAAAAAATTATTAAAAGTATCAATTCCCGACAAATCTTGACGTTATATAAATTCCTCCACTCTTTCGGAGGCCAGGAAGGGTTTTGTCATAAGGGTAGTTCTAAAAATTCAAATATAATAGTTTCCCCCGCAGATTTCTCAAATATTCGCAGATTGATTTTCAACATGTAGTGTTATTTATTTTGCGAAAATCAGCGAAATCTGCGGGGGAAACTTAATTTTTAGAAGTCCCGTAAAAAAAATTGATTTGTTTTATTTATTCATCAAACAGTGGCAATTAATAGTAAATTTATTATTTTTACTAAAAAATAGATTATTTTTTTTAATAAGCAAAGGGAAAGCAAGACACCGATTTTGAAGCATATTGAAAAGATAAAGTTTTTTAATATTTAAATAAATGCTGATTATTCAATAGTTTTAATTCATACTAAAGTTATAAATGTAATAAAGGAGATATAGATGCCAACAATGACCGAAATATATCAAAAATACGCTTATGAATATGATGAGCTTGTTTCTCATGAAGATTATCAAAGAAACTTAAATAGTGTTTTAAATAAGTTATTTGATTTTAATGATAAGAAAGCAATAGAATTTGGAACGGGTACTGGCAGATTGACAAAAATCTACATTGAAACAATTAAAGAATCAATTTGTTTTGATAGTTCGGCACATATGCTCGAAAAATCAAAAGTAAATTTAAAAGATTATTTGCATAAAATTTCATTTCAAATAGTGGATAATGAAAAAATCAATACCCTCTCTTTAAAAGCTGATTTAGTAATGGAAGGATGGAGTTTTGGTCATACTATAATAGACAATAAAAACAAGCTTAAAGAAACAGCAGGTAAACTTATTGAAGATTGCAACAAATTATTAAATCCTAATGGAAAAATTATAATCATTGAAACCTTTGGGACAAATGTTGATATTCCCAATGCTCCACATGATGCTTTGAAAGAATTTTATGATTTACTAGAGAAAGAATTTCATTTTAAAAAAGAAATAGTTCGAACTGATTATAATTTTGAGAATGCACTTGAAGCCAAAAGAATAATGGGTTTTTTCTTTGGAGAAGATATGAAAGAGAAAATAGGGAAACAAGACAGCAGTATTATAAAAGAATTTACTGGTATTTGGTATAAATAACAAGGATTTTATAAGGACCCTACCTCATTGTGTTCATTTGTATTTAAGTTGATGGTTAAAATAAACTCATATTTCAACAAGTATTATTACCCAAATATTAATTTACCCTTTAACAGAACTACTAGGAATATTATTAAATAAAATTATTGAATTATAATCCTACTGATAACATTTGTGGATTTCCCTTTGATTGTCAGAAAATAGATTCCTGCAGGAAATTCCTTGATTGATATTATATGGTTATTAATTTCATTATTAGCTGAATATTGTTTTTCAAAAACAGTTGTTCCTGAAAAATTAGTTATTTTAACAATAACATTTTCGTTTGTTTGTGGCAAATCAATTTTAAAAATTCCATTGTTTGGGTTGGGATAAATATTTACTTGCTTTTTGTTTGAACTATTATCAACGATTAAAGCACCTCCGTTTGTTGTCTTTAGAATAGTGCCATTATTTCCTACTGCATATCCGGTATTTGCATTCGGGAAACAAACAGAATATAAATCAGTGGTTCCGCTACCTAATTGTCCTGCCCAATTTGTTCCAGCATTAGTTGTTTTTAGGATTGTACCATTAAGCCCGACAGCATAAGCGGTATTAGCATCAGTAAAACAAGATGAAAATAAAGTATAAATCGAATCATTAACTTGTGGATTCCAGGTTACTCCTCCATTGGTAGTTTTTATTATTGTCCCTGAAACTCCAAAAGCATAAGCAGTGTTCGCATCTGTATAGTTTACTGATAATAAATCAACTGATGTACCATAAGTTTGAGAAGTCCAATTGGTTCCGGCATTTGTAGTTTTTAAAATTCTACTACCAATACCAACACAATAGCCAGTATTTGAATTTGGAAAACAAACAGATACCAAAGAAACATTAGAACCAGTAGACTGAAAAGACCAGTTAATTCCACTATTTGTTGTTTTTATAATTGTCCCTCCACTGGTAACAATGTATCCTGATAGTGTATTTGTAAAGCACACCGAAGATAAAGTATAAACAGTTCCACTGTTTTGTGCAACCCAATCGGTTCCCCCATTTACTGTTTTCATAATTGTTCCACTACTTCCCACTGCATACCCGATATTAGAATCGTTGAAGTAACAAGATAATAAAGTATTTGTTGTGTTACTTGTTTGGGTTGTCCAGTTTGTACCTCCGTTTGTTGTTTTTAGTATTGTTCCATTATACCCAACTGCGTATCCTGTATTTGTATCTGTAAAAAAAACAGAGAGCAATCTATTTGTGGTTCCACTCACCTGAGAAACCCATTGAGCATTTGAATTTAAGATAGCTATAAATACAAAGAAGCCAAATATTATTATTTTCTCTTTTTTCATATAGTTGTAATTAAGAATTTTTTTCAAAAATAACAAATTTATTAATAAAACAACAAAATTATTAGACCAAGTGTGATACTTATCCTATAGTTTATTTGTTATCAAAAAATTAGATGTTTTTATAACTGGTATGTTTTATATTTATGTCAAACAAAAATTTAAAAATGCAGTATGGTTCTTTCTATTTTGTTTAAATACAAAAAAAGCTGACCTATTCGATCAGCTTTTATAAAGTTTAATAAGTGATTTGTTTATTTCACTTCTTCAAAATCAACATCTGTAACTTCTGCTTCACTTTGTTTTTTATTCTCAGCATTAGGTTGACTATTTGTTGTATTTTGTTCATTTGGATTTGCATTGCCTTGGGTTGCTTTGTACATTTCTTCACTTGCAGCTTGCCATGCAGTATTTAAATCATTTAAAGCTTTCTCAATTTGATCCAAATCTTTATTTTTTTGAGCTTCTTTAAGATTACTTAATGCTTTTTCAATAGTTGATTTTTTATCTTCTGGTAATTTATCTCCATATTCTTTCAATTGTTTTTCAGTTTGAAAAATCATTGAATCAGCACTATTGATCTTTTCTGCTTCTTCTTTTGCTTTGCGATCAGCTTCAGCATTTAATTCAGCCTCTTCTTTCATTTTCTTTATTTCAGCATCAGTAAGACCAGATGAAGCTTCAATTCTGATGTTTTGAGATTTTCCTGTAGCTTTATCTTTAGCTGCTACATTTAAAATACCATTGGCATCTATATCAAAGGTAACTTCAATTTGAGGAACACCTCTTTGAGCTGGTGGAATGCCATCTAAATGAAACCTGCCAATAGTTCTGTTTTGTGTAGCCATTGGACGTTCACCTTGTAAGATATGAATTTCAACAGATGTTTGGTTGTCAGAAGCAGTAGAAAAAGTTTCAGTCTTTTTAGAAGGTATGGTTGTGTTTGATTCTATTAATTTTGTCATCACACCACCAAGCGTTTCAATACCTAATGACAATGGTGTAACATCAAGAAGTAAAACATCTTTAACTTCACCTGTTAACACACCCCCTTGGATAGCTGCACCAACTGCAACGACTTCATCAGGATTAACACCTTTTGAAGGTATTTTTCCAAAGAATTTTTCAACTAATTGTTGAATAGCAGGAATTCTTGTTGAACCACCAACTAAAATAATTTCATCAATGTCTGATTCTTTCATTCCAGCATCACTTAATGCTTTTCTACAAGGTTCTACTGTCGATTGAATAAGTTTGTCGCACAATTGCTCAAATTTTGCTCTGGATAATGACCTAACAAGATGTTTAGGAATTCCATCAACTGGCATAATATAAGGAAGATTGATTTCTGTTTGTGAAGAACTTGAAAGTTCGATTTTTGCTTTTTCAGCAGCTTCTTTCAAACGTTGAAGAGCCATGGCATCTTTGCGTAAATCGATACCTTCATCTTTTTTAAATTCTTCTGCTAACCAGTTTATAATTTCATGGTCAAAATCGTCACCTCCAAGATGCGTATCTCCATTAGTTGATTTCACTTCAAAAACACCATCACCCAATTCAAGGATTGAAATATCAAAAGTTCCACCTCCTAAATCGAATACGGCTATTTTAATATCTTTATTTTTCTTATCTAAACCATAAGCTAAGGCAGCAGCAGTAGGTTCATTAATAATACGTCTTACTTTTAAACCGGCAATTTCACCAGCTTCTTTTGTAGCCTGACGTTGCGAATCGCTAAAATAAGCAGGTACTGTAATTACAGCTTCAGTTACTTCCTGACCTAAATAATCTTCAGCTGTTTTCTTCATTTTCTGAAGAACCATGGCGGAAATTTCCTGAGGAGAATATAACCTGTCATCAATTTTAACACGTGGTGTATTATTATCTCCTTTTACAACAGTATAAGAAACGCGT
>DYDE01000025.1 GCA_020718065.1 Marinifilum sp.
CATGTTTCTCATGTTTTTATGCCTGAAAAAACAACATGTAATTAAAAACCAGTTGTTTGTAAATTTGCAAAGGTATGTTTCTGCAAGGAATTTTATGATTTTCAGTACGTCAAAGAACTTTTTATTTACTATTTATTTATTTTTTGATGTTGATTTTTGTTTTTTTATTATCATAGTAAATTATAATGTAAAAATAATATAAAAAAAAGCTGGAATTTTTTTAATTTATTAACGGTAGTGTTTATTAATTAAACGGTAAAATTTTAAGCCTTGCAACAATGCAATTGTTGTGCGATTCGGAAAGTGGCTAAAGGATTGCCTAGAAGCCAGTGGGTTATAAAATCAGTATTTCTACTGAGTTCAGAAGGAGAAAAACTCCATATTTTTACTTATAGGGAAAAAAAATAAAGCCATTTTTTTTGTTTTTATATAAATTTAGTTGAAATTTGATTGAAATTTGAAAAGGAGGGGATTTGGTGGGGGAGAAATATTTACTAAAAAGGTACTCAAAGCCAACCAAATTTGGGTGACTTTGAGTACTTTTAGTAAGATTATAAATAAGTTACCTGCAAGGATTAAAACAATACTAGAATGAAAAAACTAACACTTACGACAATCACTTTTATTTTACTTCTAACAGTTTTTGGACAAAATGGATTGAAGGGCGGAAAATATTATCTGTTATTGAACGAAAAGACAAAAGTTTCTTTAAACTCATTTGAGAACAATAATGTAAAAGAACTTAAAACCTATTCTGTTAATGAAAAATCAATTTACACCACAGACCAAAAGACAAGAGTTGCAATACTAGATACCGCAAAAAACATTGTGACTCTATATGACATTCTTACATCAAATGAAATCAAGTTGAGTATTCCATTTGATATAAAACCAAAAACCATTTTATTGAATGATGATAATCTCTATATTGGCGGAGAGTTGGGTAAAGAAATGCTGGTTCAATATAATATACAAAGTGAAAAATGGTATAAACTTGAAATACCAGCAGAAGTTAACATGTTCGGGAAAGCCATTGATGACTTGCTTATAAATGACAGTCTGCTAATTGCAATTGATAATATTGTAATGCCCAAATATGTTTTATTCTATCATCTAAATTCAAAAGATAAACTGGATTTTTCGCATTTTAAAGAACTTAAATCAAATGGAGCATACGAAAGCATTTATCAGGGTCGAATAACTAGCAACTATTTAGGACTTATTTCCAGAACCTATAGTGGATATGTTGGTGAAACAGAACATATAACTATTTATGATAAGTTGGAATTGACTCACAGCTTTGCTATTTCTACTAATCAATGGGACAAAGACTATCATACATTTACTGACTTTATAATTATAAAGGATAAAATTGTTATTGCCAGTAAAGAAAAAGGGCTTGGGATTTTTGAAATAAAAAAATCATATTTCAAAGATACTGATGAATACAAAAACATCAGATTTAACATAAGAGTGAGTACTTCAAAAATTAAGTATACTGATTATAAAAATGATATTATAAAAAAAATAACACTGATACCAAATACAGAAATAATAATTCTTTCTTTGGAAAATAAAAAAGGTGAAATAAGACATGAAATAATTGTGATATGAAAGAAAATCCAGCTGGTAACTCGAGTTTTGCGTCAGGCGGGCTGATGCCGAAACTCTAAGCTAAGTTCTTTTAATAAACAATAGTAATAAATTAAAGCTTTGTGCTCCGAAACCCGCCCGAACGCAAAGCCCGATCACGTTAACTATAAGGCGTAAAAATAATAATGTCAATAGCAAAAACATATATCCAATACGGTGTTCGCAGTGATTGGGCTCACAATTATGAGTTAATTGGGATTGCATCTATTACATTTAAACAAACATCAATAAAAAATCTAGTTGAAAAATATAATATCCCGGAGAAACAAGTGCGCTTTGTTAAAAATTGCTTAACAAGACAGCCAATAGATGAAAAAATATATTTGAGATTACTACAAAACAGCAACTTTATATGTTGCTTATGCAAGGGAACAAAAAGTGATGCCTACTTAATACACCATATAACGGAGTATTCAAAAACAAAAGACAATTCTTATAAAAATCTTGCTGTATTATGCCCAAATGACCATGATTTGGCACACAGACATGGAATAGCAACAACAAGCGGAATATCGGAGGGAGAGATAAAAGAAACTAAAAAGAAGTGGGAGAAAGAGGTAAAAAAAGCAAATAAAGAAAAAGCAGGGGCTAAATCGCCAAAAGAAAAAATTACAGATTGGAAAAGAATTAGCCCATACAAAGAACTACAGTCTTACGCTGAGAGTGATAAGGAATACTTTTTTGGTCGTAAAGAAGAAATACAGGAACTATTAAATAGGATCGATAAGTATCAAATAGTCGGCCTTTTTGGAGAATCCGGAACGGGCAAAACATCAATGGTAAATGCAGGTTTAATTCCTGTTTTAAAAAATGATGCCTTTATTGTAATTTCTGTTAGATGTCTCGATGATCCAATTAAAAGAATTAGAGAATCTCTTTTAAATACATTAAAATCAAATAATATATCTTCTGAATCAATTGAAAGGTTAGCAGCTACCGATACCTTTCCTCATTTCATTGTTGATCTTAAATCAATTGTAGAGGAAGGAAACAGAAACTTCATTATTATTATTGATCAATTCGAAGAAATATTTACTAGAGCAAAGGAAGTAGAAAGAGAACAATTAGCTAACGGAGTTATTGAATCTTTGATTGCGCCACCCATAAAAGGAAAACTATACTTTATGTTCTCCTTAAGAGAAGATTACATAGGAGGTTTATGGGATTGGTCACATAAATATAAACTTGAAGTCGCATGGAAAGACCAATATAGAATAAAAAGATTTAGTGAAGAAAAAGCTTACGAAGTAATAACTGAGCCTCTTCATAAATTAAATATAAAAACAGAAGATAAATTTATTCGCCAACTCGTTTCAGAGTTAAAAAAAATTGGTGATGACTTGATATACCCGCCTTATTTACAAATTGTTTGTTCGGAACTTTTCGAAGAGTATAAAAATCAAAACAATACTCCACTTCCATCAATTCCGTTTGGAAAAAATCTCTATAAGGGAACCGATAATGCAGAATCAATTATTGCAGATTATTTAAGTGAATCAATGCTGAATAGTTTAAATGCGGAAGAAAAAATCCATGCTGAATATATTTTAGACTTATTAACTGGAGCTGAAGGCCTTAGAGCTTTTCTTTCCATCCAAGAAATCAGTAGGCATGTTAAAATAAATGAGAGCAAAGCGCAATCTATCGTAGAACATTTAATAAGAAAAAAAATTGTTCACCCAGTAGTTGAGAAGGACAATACTATCGGTTATGAATTGGTACATGATTTTTTATCAAAAAAGTTTTTCGACAAATTAGGGCCAGAAGCAAAAAAGGCGAAGACAACAATAGAACTTTTTAGAAAAGCATTTAAAGATTGGAAACAACACGAAGTATTAGCTAGTAAAGGATTATTAGAACTTTTTTCCGACAATATCAAAACTCTTATTTTAAATGATGAAGAATGGTTATTTTTGATTGAAAGTAGTTTTAGTGTTTATTGGTGGGATAAAGAGAATGAATTTGTAAAAACTGTTTGCAAGAAGACCCTTATTAAAATATGCACTAAACTCATTGATTATAAAAACAAGGATGTCGCTCAAAATGCCGTAAGGGCAATCGGTAATCTTAAAGACAAAGCTCTTTTCCCCATATTTAAAAAAATAATTGAATCTCCTTTAAGGTCAGTTGCAGTGAAGGAGACCGCTATAAGCCAGTTTTGGTTTAATATGTTTGACATGAGGATTCTTGATACTTTAGAAAATATTATTAATAATTCAAAAGAATTTAAATTAAGGAAAGCTGCTATTTACGCTTTTGCGAGCAATTTGAGTCATTTATCAACATCCGACAAAAAATTAATCGAAAACAAAATCGGGATTATTTATAAAGCATTCGATGATTCTAAGTCAGACGTTAGAAGACAAGCAACGGATGTTATGCACTATACTTTAGTAAATATTAAATCGATAGAGCCATTAATTAATAGATTAAAAGTGGAAAGAACGATGTCTGTTAGAAAATCAATAGTTGCGGCTCTTGGCTCATTAATAAGAAAAGGAAGAGGAGGTGAGATAATCTCCCCTATACTTAAAAAAATATCTTCCGACAAGAATGAAGACTACAGAGTTCGAGAAGAAGCAAGTCGTAGTATTAAGGCCTTGTTAGTAGCTTAGTGAAAGTAACAACAAATATTTTTTTATAATTTATAATGCAAGTTCAAGGCAACAACACTTATATTAAGATAATAGAGTACATCGGCAGGGTGCTTGTGTACTCCTTGACAGATAGATCAACAGAAGACAAACGCTCTATGATTAACAGCAGTTTGGCGTTATGCGGGTATTCAAGTAAAATGGAGTTCAGGTTTCCAAATAAGCGTTTGTCTTGCCGACAAATTTTTCTCCGAAAACCCGCACAACAACAAGCCGCGAAACGTTAAGTTCATTATTCATACAATAATTCCCAATGATTTGCAAATAGGTATTTGTTTTTGTAGTTTTGGGGTTTAGGATAAAATGACGTTACCTGCAATTAATTAAAACGTAATTATCAATGATGAAAAGTAATATAAATTTAATTAAAAGTGTAATATTATTGTTCTCGGTTTTATTAATTACCAATGCGTCTGGTCAGGCAGATAGTGTTTGGTCTGTTTTGATTTTAAAAAAAGGCAAAACGCCTGAACTTAAAAACAATATGGCAGAGTTTAGTAATACTGGGTTCTATTTATACAAAAACTGTTTTTATGATATTGCTGTATTTAATCAAAAAGTAAAAACATATAAGTTAATTGATGTTAAAAAAGACACCCTGATTTTTCAGACTGTTTCCAGTAAAACTGACAATCCAAATATTGTAGGTTCATCTGACACTTTGGCAATTCAATACAAAAGTATAAAAGCTTTATATTTGGCCAAAATTGGCACATCAAAAGGGAGGAAAAAAATAGATTGCAGTGATTTTTATTTTATATTTAGTAAAACTGCAGACGAATTCCTTTTACAAAGTAAATTTGAGGCGATTTTTTCTGAACAAAATGACAAAACGGAGTTAGTACCCCGATTCACAACAAAGGGAATCTCGTATTTTTATGAATATAAAAATAAACTTTATTATCACTCGGTTGTTGAAATACAGCCTACAAAATATACAAACGAACAAAAGGAAAAGGTACTAAAGAGTGTACTGACAGCATTGGATATAATCATTAATAAAAGAGTGACAATTACAACAACAAGAGAAAATTAATTAGAACTGCAGGTAACAGGCAATTACTTTCATTGGCGGGGATGTGGGTGATTGGAAAGTACAGTAATAATAATAAAATATTTGCCTCTTTGTTAATATTTCCTCTGGTTTTTTTTGAGGTCAGAGGAAACCTAAATAAATTTTCTTTAGGTGTTTATGTATTTATTGAAATTTTATTTAGGTTTGTAGTAAATTTCACCATCAAAAAGCTATTGCCAAAATTTTGATAGTTATAATAAGATGAAATTTAATGAACAAAAGTTGATAAAATGAAAATTGCTGTAATAGCTGATATACATGGAAATTATTGGGCTTTAAGTAATGTTCTTAAGGACATTGATAAACGTAAGCCTGATTTAATTGTTAATTTGGGGGATAGTTTGTATGGACCTTTAAAACCAAATGACACCTTCAAATTGATGAATTCCTATGATATTATCTCTATTTCTGGAAATGAAGATAGAGCTATTGTTGAGAACCTTACCAATGATTCAGCTAATATGACATTAAAATATGTTATCAATGATTTAGATAAAGATGCAATTAATTGGTTAAAGAACTTAACTAAAACTCAATTGTTAGATAAGGAGAATATTTATGCTTTTCATGGCACGCCTGATTCAGATACGACCTATTTAATTGAAGATTTACAAAATGGATATAGTTTAGTAAATGATGATGCAACAATTGAAGGATTTTTGAAGGGGATTAAAGCAAAGATTATCTTATGTGGCCATAGTCATACAAACAGACTGATTCAAACATCAAATAGATTAATTATAAATCCGGGTAGTGTTGGATTACAAGCTTATGATCATGAACTTCCGATTTATCATAAGATGGAAAGCTATAATAATTTAGCCCAATATTGTATCATTGACACCAATGATTCAGATTTAAAAGTTGAGCAAATTGCTGTTCAGTATGATTATAAGAAAGCTGTGAAATGTGCCATTGATAATCAACGATTAGATTGGGCAAAATGGCTTAAATTTGGAATAGTATAAATAAAACAAAGCGATCAACTAAGGTTCATTCCAATTGTAGGCTTAAACAGGTAGCGGATTTCAAACTAATTAGCTATATTTGTTCATTAATGAATCACTATTATCCGATTAAATTTCCCATTTTAATAATTTCGTACCTACGGCACTTTGCTGATTTTCGTAATCTCTTATTCTACCATAATTTCGCACCAATGGTGCTTTTTTCAGCCTCGTTAGAGGCGACATTATGGTAGAAAAAATCTAAACCTAAACAATAAAGCCCCCTGCCTGCCGGCAGGCAGGCGTAGGTGGCGACATTATTTGTTTTGTATTGAAAATATTGTATTTTAATATGATTTTTAAACCACCAAATTTGATATAAATTATAGGTTAAATTATGATTGATTTTCAATAAATTACCAAGCTTGTAATTGATAGCGAATTGAAACATAGCAAAGAAACTATTATTCATTTTTAGTCTTATCGGATAATAGTTGTTTTTTTATTACATTTCTTTTTTATACTTTTATGCTGTGTGTCCGATGGCTAAATAAATCGCTGTCCTTTGGAATTAAAACGCTGAAGTAAAAAATAGTTTAAATAACTTTAAATGCCGGAAATAGTAAATGATCGTCAAATATTTTCGCTGCTCGAAGTAACGAGGAGCATTCAGAAAACTTTGGCCGAACGATACAAAAGTTCTTTTTGGGTGAAGGCAGAAATGAATAAATTGAATCATTATCCACAATCCGGACATTGTTATCCCGAGCTTGTAGAAAAAAAAGAGGGGAAAATAATAGCAGAAATAAGATCGAATCTATGGAAAGACGACTTCCATAGAATTAACGATAATTTTTTAAGTGTTTTAAAAGAACCTTTGAAGAATGGAATCAATATTCTTTTTTGTGCCAAGGTTTCTTACGACCCCATATATGGACTAAGCCTTAGAATAATTGATATAGATCCAAGTTATTCGCTCGGCGAACTTGAAAGGGAGAAACAGGAAACCATCGAAAAACTAAAACAAGAAGGAATATTCAATTTAAACAAATCGTTGAATATTGCGCTTCTTCCAAAAAGAATAGCAATAATTTCTGTTCAAACAAGCAAGGGGTATTCCGATTTCCTTAAAATAATTAATGGAAATGTTTGGGGTTACAAATATTTTATTATGCTTTTCCCTGCACTACTCCAAGGAGAGAAAGCGGTTGAATCAATTATTAAGCAGTTAAATAGTATAAAAAAAGTGAAACATCACTTTGATGCTGTTGCGATCATTCGGGGTGGAGGTGGAGATGTTGGTTTAACCTGTTATAATAACTATTTATTGTCTAAGGAAATTGCTTTATTTCCAATTCCGATAATCACAGGGATAGGTCATTCAACAAATGAAACCGTTGCTGAAATGATTGCTTTTAAAAACGCAATTACCCCAACAGAACTAGCAGATTTTTTGCTTCAAAAATTTCATAACTATTCAGTTCCGGTTCAGAAGGCACAGGAAACAATAGTTGACAAATCAAAAAGATTGATATTGGAAGAGAAATTAAAGCTGTATAATTCTGTTAGATATTTTAAATCAGTAACAGGGGCTATGCTCATTAAGAGCAATCATACAATACAGAATGAATTGAAAACACTATTGTTTGAGTGCGTTTATTTTTTTAAGAGAACAAAAGAAAACCACCTTTCCCTCATAGCACAATTGAACAAAGATACCAAGCACTTAATTACCATCTACAATCAAAACATGGAACTTGCTAAAGTAAAACTATTTGACAAAACATCCCTACTAATAAAAAGTGAAAATCAGCTAATTAATAATATCGAAAAAAATATTGAATTAATGAATCCATACAATGTGCTGAAAAGAGGATATAGTATAACAACCATAAATGGCAGGGATTTAAAAAAGCTAAAGGACATAAAAGAAGGAGATGAAATAAGAACGATTATTTCTGAAGGAAACATTATCAGTACTGTTAAACAAAAAAATCTGAAAACGTATGAATAACAAACCCAATTATACTGAAGCCTTTGAAGAACTCCAGGCAATCGTTGCCGAAATTGAAGGTGGAGAAATTTCTGTTGATGAACTATCAGATAAAGTTAAGAGAGCCGCATTGCTAATAAAAATATGCAAGAACAAACTCACAGCAACCGAAGGAGATGTAAATAAAATACTAAATGAGCTTGAATCAACAGAAGAAATTAAAGAAGAAGAATAAGTCCAAATGCTTATAATCTTTCAAAATTTGCGAATATGTATTAGTTTTTATAGTTTTGGTCACTCGTATTGCGTTATTAGTTAAAGAAATTCAATTGATTAGACGATAATATATTTTCATTGTTCTTTGACATGTTTGTAAACAGCTCTTTAATCGGTATTTTTGTAAAAGAAGAAACGCTTAAAATTTGTAACATTTCATACATCGATAATTTCACATCAAGTTGTTTTTTTATGTATGCTATAAGTATGTATGAACATACGGCAATCCAAACTTGTGTTTTTACTGCATTTGGCAAATGTCCCCAAAATACTTTTATTCTGAGATGTTGTTTTATCCATTTAAAGAATAATTCAACTTGCCATCTTTGTTTGTAAAGCATTGCAATTAATATTGCTGATACTTCAAAATTATTTGTCAAGAACACAAGTAGTAATTCATTTTCTTTATCGTAATATTTTATTCTTCGCAAATAAATCGGATAATTTAAATCGGATTTCTTTGTTAGTAGCTTTATTGTTTGGTCGCATCTTAAACCAATTGATTTATCAATCTTTTGCGATTTTACACAACGGAAATTTAGATTGTCTTTTGCTCTCACAACAAAGAAAGAGTTTGACTTTGTGATTTTAAAAAGTCTTTCAAAGTCAACATAAGCTTTATCCATAACATAAAAAGCATCATTTTCAAAAAGCAATTCATCCAATGCGTTTACATCATGAACTTTTGCGTCTGTGATGTAAATAAATGTTGGCAAATTACCTCTTACATCAATAAGAGTATGAAGCTTTATTGCTGCTTTTGTTTTTCTGAACTTAGCCCAAACAAACGTATTTAAGCAAAGGTCTATCGTTGTTGAATCAAATGCGTAAACCGTATTTTCTAAATCAAGAGCAAAATCGCTATCATCGTGATAAAGAGGTCGAGTTATGCTAAGTAAATAACTAGCAAAATCAGCATAAATCCGCCAATCTCTGTTTTTATTTGCACGAGTTAATGTTGATATCGAAACAACTTGTTTTATTCCCAAATGATAAATTGAATTTTGATGAGCAGTTAAACAAGTTATAATATCATTGATACTTTCTCTGTGCGTCAATTGACCAAATGTCATACATAGAAATTGACTCCAGCAATTAAAATCACGTATCTTATAATCTCCATTGTAACGTTCAACGCATTTATCAAACTCATAGCGATTCACAAACTCCATTATTTGAGCGAAAACAAACTTGCCTTTATGCATAAATATTTTCTACAAATATTCATGTTTTGAAATCGTAAAATCAAAAAACGTTTTATGTTATTAGTATTATTAGTACTTTTATAATATATTTATTCTTTAAACACAATACGAGTGAGTTTTGGTTTATAAATAAACCGACATTGGGCACAAAACAAGAAAGCAGCTTGAGATTGACCAACATTTTTATTTAACGATCTTTAATGATAATTATTCTAATATGAAAAGTAAATGAATACAGCTTTAATACTCATTGACATTCAAAATGATTACTTTGACAATGGAGCAATGCCACTAGTTGGTTCTGAAAGTGCTGGTTTGAAAGCGAAAAAAATCTTAGAAAAATGTAGAGCAGATCATTCTGAGATAATACATATTCAACATATTGCATTACGACCAGATGCCACTTTTTTCTTGCCCGATACTTATGGTTGTGTGATTCATGATAATGTCAAACCAATTGGTCATGAAAAAGTTATTGTTAAACATTATCCCAATAGCTTTCGCGAAACAGACTTATTAACCTATTTAAAAAGCAAAAGCATCACAGATATAGTTATATGTGGTATGATGACACATATGTGTATTGATGCTACAACAAGGGCTGCAAAAGATTTTGGTTTTAATTGCACCTTGATTGGAGATGCATGTGCAACAAAAAATCTCGAAATAAACGGACAGTTAATTAAAGCGGTGGATGTTCATCATGGATTTTTAGCTGCATTGAACTATTTTTATTCATCAGTGAAAACAACAAAAGAATATTTGATGGAAAAATAATAAACAACAATCAGCAATCAGCAATAGCTCGTTCAGCTAATAATTCCCAAAGATTTGCGAATAGGTATTTGTTTTTATAGTTTAGGAGTTAATATGAACTGACGTTAGAGCCAATAAGAGGACTGTTAAACGACAAAGTAATTTTTAGATGGAAAAAAATAAAGATATTATAGAGAAAAAGGTTTTTGAAACGCCGTTCATTGATACGCATGAGCATTTGATCGATGAGTCGGAACGCCTGGATTGTATAGAACCAATAATTCCTTGTGATGATTGGGCATTATTGCTTAATCATTATTTTGGTTTCGACTTGATTTCAGCAGGAATGTCAAAAGAACAGTTTGATAAATTATTCTCAAAACAGTTCAATCCAATTAATAAATGGAAAATTGTAAAGGAATATTGGCCTTATTTAAAAAACACTGCATCAGGAATCGTATTTAGAAATACAATCAGGATACTTTATGGTATCGATGAGATTTCGGAAGATAATATTGTAGAACTGCAAAATAGATACGAACAAATAAGAAAAAAAGGTTTTTATAAATATATTATTCAGGACAAAGCAAACATTAAGCATTGTCATGTGCAGTCCCCGATTATTGCATGTAAAAAAAGTGAGTCGCCAGACCTATTACTTCAGGACATCGCATTAAATGGACTAATTCAGGTAGCAATAAAACCCTATTCTGTTCCTGAAAACTTTAAGATTAAAGCTTTATTAGATTGGCATGCGCTCATTGATTGGTGGTTTTCCGAATATAACCAAATGGCAAAGGGAGTGAAAATTGGGAATGCTTATTTTAGAAGACTCGATTTTGAGAGGGTAGAAGCAAAAGAAGTTGAAAATATATTTATAAGAAAAATCAGTTTACAAATAATTAGTCCTGAGGAAGAAAAAAAACTTCAAGACCATTTATTTTGGTACTGTGTTGACAAAGCTACTGAATATGGATTGCCTGTAAAAATGCATACCGGTCAATGGGCAATGAATAATGTAATGAACATGCACTGGGTAAAGGACAACCCATCAGATTGTACTTCACTGTGCAGGCAAGCTCCAGATACGAAATTTATCTTCTTCCATTTATGTTATCCTCATTATGAGGAAATGCTATCCTTAGCAAAAAGTTATTCGAACGCATACATTGATATGTGCTGGTCTTGGTCAATTAATCCTTTGGCAGCCAAAGATTTTTTGAAAAAATTTATACTTAGTGTACCTAATAATAAAATTTTCACATTTGGTGGAGATGAAAAGATCGTCGAGAATGTAATTGGACATGCTTTTGTTGCCCGCAAAGGGATTGTTCAGGCTTTGAATGAATTGGTTGCTGAAAATTGGATAACAATAAACGATGCGTTAGAATTAATAGATAATTTAATGTATAAGAATGCTGAGGAAATATTAAAAAAATAAAACACATTGGTGCAATATTTCAATCGGCTAATATTTCCCGGGGATTTGCGAATATGATTTTTTGTATTGGGTTGTGGACAAACTAAACTTGTGCATCATTCAGTAAAAAAGAAAATCAAGATTTTATATCAATATGAAAATAATAGAAACTACGATAGATAAAATTAAAAATTATCGGACTGATTATTTAAGATCATTATCCCAATTTCAGGAATTGTTCTTAGAGTTAATGATAAATAATTCTGATTTCTATGCACTACAATTCGACAACAAACTTATAGGATATGCGATTAGGAATAGAGAAGGTGTTTTGATTGAATACTATATTAAAAACGAATACATGCCATGTAGTAAAGAGTATTTCAAACAGATAATAAATGAGTTATCAATCACTGACATATACTGTAAATCATTCGACGCTTTGTTGTTAAATGATTGTTTAGCTAGCTCTTTTTCTTATTCAATAATAGGAGTATTGTATCGTGATTTCATCGATGCATTGATAATGAAAGATCCGGAAATAAAAATGCAAAAGTCAGATATGAAATCCATTAAATTTTTACTGGAACAAGACGATTCAATAAAAGAACTTTTTGAAACTGAAGAACAACTGAAGGATTTCATTATGTATGAAAATGTTTTTGAATTTTACAAAAATGATCACTTTGTTGGTTGTGGAATGGTGCTGAGAACAAATACTGACTGGGATTATTGTGATTTGGGTGTATGGGTGCATCCTTCAAAAAGAGGAATGAACTTTGGTTCACAAATTATATTAAACTTAAGAGCATTTGCAATTGGTAACAATATGAAACCAACTTGTGGTTGTGCGATTGATAATATTGCATCTCAGAAAACAATCGAAAAAAGTGGATTTGTAAGTAAATATAAATTGATAAATTTTAAAACAAATCTTTATTTCAAAAAGGCAATTAATGAATTTTAATGCAATAATAATATAGAATTAAGATGCAATAAAATTATTTGTTGAAGAGCGATTAAAATTAAACGTTTGATACAACAATTAAACAGAGATAATCTAAAACTATAAATAATATGACAAACAATAAAAAGAACTTGTCAACAGAACAAGGTGAAGAGCTATTCAAAGTATTGAAAGACCGTTTTGAGAAGAACATGAACCGGCACAAAGGTATTGAATGGAATAAAGTACAAGCAAAACTGGAAGCAAATGCTGAAAAACTCTGGTCTCTTAATGAAATGGAAAGAACTGGTGGTGAACCAGATGTTGTTGGTTATGACAAAACAACAGCTGAATATATTTTTTATGATTGTTCAGCAGAAAGCCCTAAAGGTCGCAGAAGTGTTTGTTACGACCGCGAAGGTTGGGAGTCAAGAAAAGAACATAAACCGGAAAATAATGCTATGGATATGGCAACAACCATGGGTATTGAAATTTTAACAGAAGAACAATACAGAGAATTGCAGAAACTTGGGAATTTTGATACAAAAACATCGAGTTGGATTAAAACACCTTCAGAGATAAGAAAACTCGGGGGAGCCATTTTTGCTGATTTCCGTTATGGCAATGTTTTTGTATATCACAATGGAGCGGAGTCATACTATGCTGTCAGGGCATTTCGTGGATCGTTAAAGGTTTGAGGCTGAACACAAGAATATTCTGAATAAAAGGGATAAAAAAATGAAGGGATAGAGGGTCTGAAAAGTAATAATTAATATATTTGTTGTAAAAAAGATTGATAAAATTAGATGAATATACTAGTTACCATATGTATAATAAAAAAAAAAAAACAGAAAATATAAAAATGGAACAGGTTTACGTTGAAGAAAAGACATTTAATAAAATTGACTTTAAAGAAAATCCTTTAGCAAAAGGAGAATATGAAAATTGTCGTTTTCTCAATTGCGACTTTTCAAATACCGACTTGTCTGACTTTAAGTTTATCGAATGTGAGTTTTCCGGTTGTAATTTAAGTATGGCTAAACTGACTAAGACCTTATTTCGGGACATTAAATTTAAAGGCTGCAAAATGCTGGGAATGTATTTTGAAAATTGCAATGAATTTGGACTTTCCTTTAGCTTTGAAAATTGCATTTTAAATCATTCTTCATTTTACAAGACCAAAATCAAAAAAACAATTTTCAAAAATACTCAATTGCAGGAAACAGATTTTACAAATTGCGATCTTACAAATTCGGTATTTGACAATTGCGACTTGTTTAGAGCAACTTTTGACAATACAATTATCGAAAAAGTAGATTTTAGGACTTCTTACAACTATTCAATTAACCCGGAAATTAACAGGATTAAGAAAGCAAAATTTTCTAAACATGGAATTTCGGGACTTTTAGATAAATATGATATAGAAATTGATAATACATAATACTATGCAAGTAAGAATAGTGAACCTAAAAGAAAAGAAATTGGTTGGAAAACATTTAAAAATGAGTTTTGTAAATAATAAAACAGCTGAACTATGGGGTAGTTTTATGCCAAGGCGAAAGGAAATAAAAAATCAAGTGTCAACAAACTTTTATTCGCTTCAAATATACGACAGTTTGCATTTTGTAAATTTTGATCCAGGTAAAGAGTTTGAAAAATGGGCATTGGTTGAAGTGAACAACTTTGAGAATGTTCCCAATGAACTTGATATTTATACACTTGCTGGTGGGCTATATGCTGTCTTTGATTACAAAGGTTCCAGTAATGATAACACTTTTTTTCAATATATTTTCAGGACATGGCTTCCAAACTCAAATTACTTATTGGATGATAGACCACATTTTGAAGTATTAGGAGAAAAATACAAAAATGCTGACCCAAATTCAGAAGAAGAAATTTGGATTCCTATACGACTGAAATAAGAGCACCAGACAGAAACATAAAGCATTGTAAATTGTATTTTCTTATGAAGCAAAACAAATTTATAACATTAGAAAATTTGCATTAATACATAAGATTTTATATCTTTGAGTTTCTTAGTTTGTCCGCCAATAATTTAATGATTATAAGGCTAAAACTAATTATCAACCTAAACTATTTCTAAACCAAAAAACAATTACCATGTCAAGAACAAGCACTTATCTCAATTTTCCCCGACAAACAGAGGAAGCATTTAATTTTTATAAATCAGTATTTGGTGGTGAATTTGGAGGAAGCGGCATTGCCCGTTTTGCAGATATACCTCCAATGGAAGGAGCACCACATATTGCCGAATCGGACAAGAAATTAGTGATGCACATAGAATTGGCCATCACTGGTGGACACTTGTTGATGGGAACTGATGCTCCAGGAACAATGGGTTTTACAGTTGATTTTGGCAACAATATGTACATTAATCTCGAACCTGATACTAGGGAAGAAACCAAAATGCTCTTCGGCAAACTTTCCGATTGTGGTAAAGTGATCATGGAGCTTCAGGATGTGTTTTGGGGTGCCTATTATGGCAGTTGTACCGATAAATTTGGCGTTAACTGGATGTTTAATTGCTCAGAGAAAAAATAGAAAGATAATAATTCAAATATTTTCTAAAGATTATCAGTTCATATTAAGAACAATACATTGCCTTGGCAAAATATTTTTACTAGGCTGTGTTTTATTTCAATAATAAAATCAGAAAGAGTTTAAATTTGCAAAAAAAAATGGAGTTAAGTACCTCCTTAAAATAGCTAGTTTCTTTTTTATAGTATTAATGAATAATAAAATAACAATTAAATCTAAAAAAAATGACAAAAAAAATTTTAACAATCGCAATCATAATCTTTATTTCATGCAGTATTTCATTCGCACAAAATAAAACGGATATTCCTTTTACTCAGGCCAAAAATTATTTTGTAAAAAACTCTTATAAAAAAGGAGATTTAAAAGTAAATAAGATACTTACACAAAAAGAATTTGATGATATTTTTGGTATGGCTTGTCTTATGGGAAATGAAGGAAAACCAACACCAATTGATTTTAAGAAACAATTCGTGCTTGTTGTAATAAATGATGAAACAAATGTTTCTACTGATCTGATTCCGAAAAGCTTAAAAAAGGAAAAGAAAAATAAATTGATATTTGAATATGAAACGAAAATCGGCAAAGAACAAAATTATATAACACAACCATGTTTAATAATTCTTGTTGATAAAAAGTATAAGAATTATGGAATAGAGTTAACAAATAATATAGTTAAATAAATGACTCTGGTATTCAATTATCCTTTTTTATTGCTATTTGATAAAACAATATTATTTTTTGTTGTTTTTTTGATTAAAAATAAGTAGGTTTGGATATTATTTATGGAGAATATGAATAATATCCTGATAAAATATTTTATCTTCTTTTTTTTTATTTTCTCACTTTTTCAAGTCCATTCGCAAAATGGAGCAGATAGCTTAATTAATGCCCTCAAAACAGCAAAACAAGATACAGATAAAGTTAATATATATTTGGGATTAGGTGATTTATACCAATCCGAAAATCCAGATACTGCTATATTTTATTATAAAAATGCTCTAAAACTTTCTGAGAAATTAAACTCTTCAAAGTTCCTGGCAAAAAGCAATAATAGTTTAGGAGTATTGCATTGGAATATGGGCGCATACAAAAAGGCAATAGATTATTATAATCTGGCTTTATTGTTTTACGAAGATATTTATGACAAAAAGGGGATTGCAGACTGTTACCACAATATAGGAAATGTTCATTATTATCAGGGAACTTATGATAAAGCTTTGAAAAATTACGAAAAAGCACTGAAATTAAGAAAAGAACTTGGTAATAAAAAAGGAATGGCGTCTTGTTATAATAATATTGGAAATGTCAACTATTCTCAGGGAATAAATGATAAGGCACTGGAGTATTATCAAAAATCATTAAAAATTAAAGAGGAGTTGGGTGACAGAAAAGGAATGTTTTCTTGTTACAATAATATTGGTGGTGTTCACAATGATCAGGGAAATTTTGATAAAGCACTGGAATATTTTCAAAAATCACTTGAAATAGCCAATGAACTTGGCGATAAAAAAGGGATGGCATTGTCATACAACAATATTGGGCTGGTATTATCTGATAAAGGTATTTTTGATAAAGCATTGGAGTTTGATCTTAAATCTTTAAAACTCAGAGAAGAGATAGATGATAAAAAGGGCATAGCAGATTCATATACAGGTATAGGCTCGGTTTATATGTCAATTGGAAATAATAATAAAGCTCTGGATTGTTATCTGAAATCTTTAAAGATATATCAGGAATTGGAAGATAAATATGGAATGTCATTGACTTATGGTAGCATTGCAGAAATATATATTAAACTCAAAAAATATGATGATGCTATAGTGAATGGACAAAAAAGCCTGGACATTGCAATTGAAATAAACGCATTGCCATGGCAAAGAGTTGCATATAAGGCTTTATCTACTGCAAATGACAGCCTTGGAAACTCAAAAGATGCTTTGGGGTACTATAAGCTTTACAAACAAATAAATGACAGTTTATTTAATGAAAAAAGCAGCAAGCAGGTAAAACAAATTGAAGCCCGATACCAATCAGAAAAAAAACAGTTAGAAATAGATAACCTCACAAAAACTAAAATATTAAATTCAGAACAGATAAACAAACAGCAAATTGTTATTATTTCATTAACAATTGGATTTCTTCTGATTATTATGTTTTCATTTCTGTTCTATATTCAAAATAAAGCTAAACAAAAAGCTAATTTATTGTTAAAACAACAATATATAGAGATTCAAAAAAAGAATGATGAAATTGCTTGCCAAAATCAGGAACTAAAACAGCAAACGCAAGAGATTATTGTTCAGCGCGATTTGTTAAAAGATACAAATAATGAACTGGGAATGATCAATATTTTTCTCCAAAAAGTTCAGAATGTTCAGAGAAATAGAGACATGGTTGTTATTATATCTGACAATAATGGTAAAATAGAATGGGTTAACAACGACTTTATTAAATTATATGGATATTCGAAAGATGAATACGCTTCACTTTACCATTCTGTTTTGGATAGAAGCGAAAACAAAGTTGACGCACTTCGTATGTTGATGAATAATCAGATATATACTTTTGAAACTGAGATTAAAACAAAAAATGAGGAGAGCGTAAATGTTAAATCAATGTTTATACCTATTTTTGATAAAAACTATCAGCTATTTAGAATAATAACTATTGAAAATGAAATAATTACTGATTTTCCCAATGTTTAATAATTGGAAAAGTAAATAAAATAAGCTTATATTTATTAAAAAAGCTCTTTTACTCAAAGATAAATTCAATCACTCATTTAAGTATATTTACATTTAGTTTTTTGGTTTTCTGGGAAAAAGCCTTCCAAGGCCAAATCCCAATACTCCACCACAAAAAAATATTCCAAAAAACAAAAGACCCCATATAAACCTAAATACAAACATTCCAATATATGAAGCAACAATTATACCACAAATGATGCCTATAATAATCAGTGTTTTTTTTAATTGATCCATTTTTTCTATTTTTGATAGGAACAAACCTACATAAAATTTCTATTTTATTATAATTTTTATGCATATTTTTTATTTATAAAAATGGTATATTTGTTAACAAGATTTTATATAGCAAAACCTATGAGTGGAGGAGTTGTATTAAAAATAGAGCACCTGAAGAAAAGCTTTGGAGAATTAAATGCAGTTGATGATTTATCATTAGAAATTCAACAAGGTGAAATTTTTGGGTTTCTTGGTCCAAATGGAGCAGGAAAAAGTACATCTATAAATATGATGTGTGGCTTACTTAAACCTGATGAAGGTAGTATTTATATCCGAAATAAAAAAGTCAATGGCGGAGATAAAGAGCTTCGTTCCATTGTTGGTATGTGTCCACAAGGACTTATATTGTGGACAAAACTTACATGCAAAGAACAATTGGTCCATATTGGAGAAATGTATGGTGTACCATGTAAAATTGCAAAGGAAAGAGCAGATAAACTTCTTCTGGATATGGGATTAGAAAGCAAAAGAAACAAACTTGCAGGTACTTTATCTGGGGGAATGCAACGCAGACTAAATTTAATAATGGCGCTTATGCATGACCCTCAAATCATTGTTTTGGATGAACCAGAAGCCGGTCTCGATCCTCAAAGTAGGGTAATGGTAAGAGATTATATTCGTTCTTTGTCTGAAATTAAAACAGTAATTCTAACCACACATAATATGGATGAAGCAGAAAGAGTTTGCGACAGGGTAGCTATTATAGATCATGGTAAATTACTTGAATTAGATACAATTGAAAACCTTAAACGCAGAAATAGAGAGGGGAATGTGCTGGAACTCGAAGTTGAAAATGCTGACATGACAATAAAAGCAGTTCGGTTATTATCTTTTTATTCTACGAATATATCTGTATTTGGAAACCAAATTGTTATTTCGCAGAACGAGATTTTGGAAAAGCTTTCTGATATTCTCAAAGTATTTAAAACTAATGAAATAAAGCTTTCTGAAATTAAAGTTAGAGAAAATTCATTAGAAGATATTTTTATTAACTTAACTGGTAGGAGATTAAGAGAATGAAAATGATTAGTGTTATAAAAAAGAGTTTTTTGCTTCAAATCAGAGATTATTGGGCATTAATTATTACACTTATTTCAGCTCCCTTTTTTGTAATGATCTACTGGGTTATTACAAGTGGGACTTCTACAACATATACATTATTGACAGTTAATAATGATAAATCAATACAGAATTCTACTTATAATGCAGGCAATGAGCTTTTGAAAAGCTTTGCAATTATGAAATATGAAGGTGGAAGTTCTATATTAAATATTAAACAAATAAAAAGTATAGAAGATGGAAAATCGATACTTCTGAACAGGGATGCTGATGTATTGCTTAAAATTCCCGAGGATTTTACAAAAACAATTTTAAATAATGATAGTATAAAACCTTCAGTAAAGCTCTATGGAGATATAAGTAATCCTAGGTATTCTGTTGCTGCTATTATGGTTTTTACTGCTGTTGATGGATTTGTTAGAAATATAACCAAAACAGAAAATGCTGTTGTATTAAATGAAGAGTTTATTGGAAATTCAAGCCAACGAACAGAATTTGAACTTTCAATTCCAGGCATCATTGTTTTTTCAATAGTTATGCTTTTATTTACTGCTGGTATGATTTTTATACGAGATATTGAAGCCAAAACCCTAAGCAGGCTGAAAATAACAAGAATGACTATTTTTGATTATGTGGGTGGTGTTACAATTATGCAATTATTTGTAGGAGCTTTATCTGTGATTATTACTTTTTGTACAGCGGTTGCTCTTGGTTTTAAAAGTAATGGCTCATTATGGGTAGCCATTTTAATTAGTATTATTACTTTTCTGTCTATTGTAGGAATAACACTAATTATTGTGAGCTTTTGCAAAAACTCAATTATATTTCTTACAGCTGGAAATGTTCCATTGTTTATTCTGATGTTTTTGTCTGGCGCAATGATTCCTATTCCCAGAACTCCTCTTTTTACAATTGGAGAAAGAATAGTTGCGTGGAATGACTTTCTTCCACCAACACACGCAGTTATTGCGCTTAATAAAGTTGCAACACAGGGCGTAAAATTATCTGGAGTAATATACGAAATAGCTTTTTTGTCAGTACTTACGATTATTTATTTTGCTATAGGTATTTTATTATTTAAGAGGAAGCATTTAAGAATGGCATAATTATTTTAAAATAATTGCTTTATTCAGAGCAATTTCTACAAATATTAACACTTTTTCTGTTCTTAAATATTGTGTTTCTAAATTCTTTATATTTATTATTATTCCATATCTTAATAAATGATGTTTCTTTAAAGTTACCGAACTTAAAATCAGCATCTTTATCAAAACAGCAAGGAACAACATCACCATTCCATGTTACAACACATGAATGCCACATTTTAAAGCAATTATTTACTAATGATTTTTTAATAACCCATTTTCCATTATTTAGTTTCTTGTATCGCAAATACTTGGTGTTATCTGGCATTAAGCAATTTCCTTCTGAATAATCATAAAATTGAGCACTTTTAAGTTGAAGTTCATCAACACCTATTTCTTTTGTGAGTTTTATTATTTCTGGAATCTGATGTTCGTTTGTTTTTAATACTAAAAATTGAATAATTATATATGGATTTAATGATTTCATTGTTTTTTTTGCTTCAACAAGATTCTTAATACCTTCAATCACAAGATTGAGTTTTCCTCCTTTTCTGTATGAGGAGTAAGACTCTTGATTGGTTCCGTCCATTGAGATTATAATTCTGTTTAGTCCAGATTTTATAATTTTTTCAGAAGATTCTTTATTTAAAAAATGCCCATTTGTAGAAGTTCCTGAATATATTTTATTTTGATAAGCATAATTTACAAAATCAAAAAACAATGGATTTAAGAATGGTTCACCTTGAAAATAAAGATTAACAAAAAGAAGATGTCTTCTCAATTCATCAATTATTCTTATATAGGTTTGCAAATCCATGTTTCCACTCTTTCTTTTTAATGTTTGCATTCCAGTTGGGCACTCAGGACAATGTAAATTGCAAATTGTTGTAGGTTCAATAGAGATACTATAAGGTTTTCCCCATAAAAGATCTCGTTTTAATAAAATCGATAAAAAAAAACTCAAATGAATTTTAATGAAATTGATTGATTTATTTAAAGTAAGTAACTTTAAATAAGCAATACCTTGAGTTAATTTACTTTTCACAAAATGAGTTTTTAATCTTCTAACTTATTAGTTAGTTTCTTAATTGCTGTAAATTTGCTAAAAAACTCTTTTGCAATGATTCTTAAGACAGTATAAGATGGGATTGCTAATATCATTCCGGGAATTCCAGCTATGGAACCGGAAATCATTATTACTAGAAATATTTCAAGCGGATGCGCTTTAACACTATTTGAATAAATTGTAGGTTGCAAAAGCATACCATCCAATAAATTGATACAAATCAAAACAAGACTTATTTTCCCAGCTAAAGGAAGCATCCCAGAATAAAAGTCCATATCAAGGTTTCCAGAAAGTCCAAGAAGAATAGCTATAGCACCTCCAATAAACACTCCAACATAAGGAATTACATTCATCATTCCTGCAATTACTCCTATAATCAAAGCATTTTTCAAACCTATTATATACATCCCTATTGTAATAAGTGTCATTACAATAAAAATATCAAGACATAAGCCTAAAAAATAATGAGAAAGCATACGTTTACATTCTAAGAAAATATGTTTTATTTCAGTTTGGTAGTTTACAGGTGTTAAAGTCATAATAATATTCAAAAACAATCTGTCATCTTTAAGAAAGAAAAAGGTAATAAATGAAATAGCAAAGAATGCAACAAAGAAACTGCTGGTAAATCCAATAATTGAGTTTAACAGCGAAGATACATTTGACAAACTCATAATACTCATTAATTTCGAAGAAAGAGTAGTTTCAATAGTTTCGTTTGCCCCAATAATATTATATTTATATACAAAAGATTCAATTAAACTTATTGGTTCTTTAAAACTATTTGATAAAGTGCCTACATCAATTTTCGAAAACAATGCAGCCTGATTGCATATTATTGGTAAAAGAAAGATGAAAAGAGCAAAAAACAATGTTATCATTAATAGCAAAGTAATAATAGCACTAAGACCTTGTGGAAAATACCATTTTCGTATTCTAATTTTACATAATCTTTTTACCAATGGTTGTCCAATAAGCGAAAGGACTGCTGCTATCAATATATAGGTAATTATGGTGGAAAAGTACCAAATAAAAAAACCAATTATTAATAATAATGGAATATAAAGAAGTTTCTTAGGTTGAATATTCATGATAAATTATGCTTTTTACAAAATTAATGAATTTAAATACAAAAAAATACAATCTTGAAAAAAGAATAAAAAAAAGAGTGTTAAGTAAAACACTCTAAAAGTCGGGGTGAGAAGACTCGAACTTCCGACCACTTGCACCCCATGCAAGTACGCTAGCCAACTGCGCCACACCCCGTTGAAATTAAAAAGTCAGCAAAAGTAAACTATTTATTTAAAATAAAAAAGTTAATAGTTATTTTTACCTGTTTTTGAAGAATAGTTTTGTATTCTGAAATATTTTTATTAATTTTGATTTCTATAAAAGATAAAATATTATTAAGTAGTTGAATTATTGATTTTTGAATATGGGAAAAAATATACTTGTAATCTTTTGCCTCCTATTTGAAGCTATATTTGTAATAGCTCAATCTTCCCCCAAAAAAGAGTGGTCAGATAAGAAAGTAAACCATACTTTTTCACCTCCTTTGCATGATTATCCTTTTATGGGAAAAGAATTAGACTATGGAATTTTGCTTGGAGCAGCCAATTCTTTAACTGACATAGGAAATGGTACACAACAAATTACCGATATTCAAATTTTAGCTACAAATTTCAGTGTAGGAACTTATATTAGGTATCGTTTTGCTAGGCATTTTGGTGTAAGTGCAACTTTAAATTATGGAAAGATTACAGGTAGTGATGAATTATCTCCAGACAATGGACCATATGAAAAATTCAAAGAATTTGAAAACAATATATTTGAAATGGCATTAAGAGGTGAATTTTATTTAGCTCGAAAAGATTATAAAATGGGTAAAGTTTATGAAAGAAAAAATAATTTTTACCTGTTTGGAGGGGTTGCAGGTTTTTATAATCTTCCTCAATTAACTGTTTCTATGTGGGGAACAGAACATAAAGAAATTACAACTGTTATAACAGGAGGAGGCAAAGTATCAGACAATGGGTCTGTTTATGATACAACAAAAAATATTACATACACTATAGGCTATAATCCTACTAATTTTAGTTTTGCAATACCTTTTGGTTTTGGAATTAATCATACTCTTTTTAATAATTTCAGAATAGGTTTAGACATGGGTTACAGATATGCTTTTACTGATTATCTGGATGGCTTCATTAGTTCTGATAATACAAGAAATGATAGTTACATATTTACAAATATTACTTTTGGTTATGTAATTAAATATGCTGATGGATTTAAGACTAAATACCACAAAAGAAAATTTAATAAACGTTATTATTGGTAATTTTAAATATTGAAAAAATATATTATTTTTTTATTTTATTTTAAAACATTGATTATTTTTGTACTGTGAATAAACAATGCTTATTAATTATTTTTTTATTAATTCCTTTTTTTCTTTTTGCTCAGACCGAACCTAAAAACTGGAGTAAGAAAAAATCATCATTCTATTCTTTTAATAAGAGTAATTCAAATCTAAAAAGGAACGAACGTAAAAAACCTTTTCAGAAACCCAAACGAAAAACAAAATATATGTTTCCTGAATGGAGTTTCGATGTTGGTGCTGGTTCTTCTAATTCTTTTACTGATATTGGCGGAAAAGGATGGGAAGGAAAAGATATTTTTACAGATGTTCAGCTTTCAACAACAAAAATAGATTATACATTTTTTGTAGAGTATAGGAATAGAACAAGAATGGGCTATGTTTTATCTTTTAACTATGGGAAATTATCTGGTTCTGATGCTCTTTCCCCAAACACCAGCCGCACAGCTCGTAATAATAGTTTTACTAATAAAATTTATGAATTAGGATTTAAACATAAGTTTTATTTCCCAATAAACATATACAGAAATGGTTGGTATTATCAAGAACCATTGCAGTTTTATTTATTCTATGGTATTGCAGGTTTTTATCATAATCCAAAACTTGTTGATCCTTCAGGAGAATATAAACCAAAAAAAAGTTTTAGTAAAATTCAACCTACAATTCCTTTAGGAATGGGAATACATTATACATTTGAAAAGCATTTAAGAATAGGATTTGATGTAGCTTGGAGAATGACTTTTACTGATTATCTGGATGGTTTTACAACAGAATATAGTAACAGAATGGATTCTTACGCTTTTTCTTCATTTACTATAGGTTATGCCATTTCAAAAAATAAATACAAAAAACGTGTAACTGATACCAAACCTAAATTTAAATTAAAGGTTTTCTAAATTTATCTAATTAGCCATTATTGAAATATAATGGCTATACTTTCAATTTTCCAAGAGCTTCTCCATTTTATCTTTCCTTAAATCTTATATTATATTTGAAATAGAAAAACTATTGCTTATTTCCTTATTAAATAGAGTATAATTGAGATTTATTTTGTATGGTATATATTGTTTTAATAAGTAACATTAATAAAATGTTAATAAAAAAACAATAAATCACATTTTGTTTGCTTTTTTTTTAATAATAATATTTTACATTTGTAACATGAATAAAAATTGGTTAGTAATTATTTTTCTGATAATTCCAGTTTTTGTGTTTTCGCAAACAGAACCTAAAGATTGGAAGAAAAAAAAAGGCTTGCACTTATTTAATAAGAGTCATACCAAAGTAACTAAAAATGAACGAAAAAAAACTTTTCAAGACCCTAAAAGGAAAACAATTTTTATGTATCCTGAATGGTGTTTTGACGGAGGTATTAATTTAGCTAATTCATATACTGATATTGGGGGAAAAAGTTGGGAGGGCAAAAATTTTTTTACAGATGTTCAAATGAGAACTACCAGAATTGGTTATTCTGCTTTTGTTGAGTACCGACATAAAACAAGGATGGGATATGCCTTATCTTTTAATTATGGTAAAATCTCAGGATCTGATGCTTATACTCCCAATACGAGTCGTTCTGCTCGTAATAATAGTTTTACAAATAATATATATGAATTTGGGATTAAACACAAATTTTATTTATTAGATAATATTTATAAAAATGGTTGGAACTATAAAGATCCACTTCAGTATTACGCATATTATGGTATTAATACATTTATTAATAATCCTGTTCTTATCGATCCTACAGGGGAATATAGACCTCAAAAAAAAATCAGTAAATTTCAGATTTCTATTCCTTTGGGAATGGGTGTTAATTATACATTTGAAAAACATTTAAGACTAGGTTTCGATTTTGCCTGGCGAATGACTTTTACTGACTATGTTGACGGATTTACAACTGATTTTAGTAATAGAAGAGATTCTTATTCTTTTGCATCAATAACGGTTGGTTATGCCTTATCAAAAAACACCTATAAAAAACGTAAAAGTACAAACAATAAGCGTTTTAAATTGAAAGTGTTTTAATAATATTTTTATTAAATATGTATTCAATTTTCTTTAATTCTTTCAATCACATTTTTAAAATTAATAGGATCTGTATCTCCTTCAGTATTTATTATTAATATTCTTGAATTAATATTTATTCCTATTATATCTGTTGCTTTTTTTAGATTTTTATCTTCCAAAAGAGCTATCAATCCTGCTAGTCCAGAAGCACCAGATTCACCTGAAATAATTCTATTATCAGATTCGTTGCTATAATAATATTTTTGCATTGCTTTTTCAGCATAGTTATCAGAAATGGCAATAAACAAATCCACACTATCTTTCATATATGGCCATGCTAATGCAGAAGGTGTGCCACAATTAAGCCCAGCCATTATGGATTCTTGGTTACCTTTTGTAGTAATTGGGTTTCCATTTCCATTAATTATTGATTCAAGAAAACAATCCGATTCAGTTGGTTCTACACAAATAAGTTTAGGACGATTATCTTTGAATTTATTGGTAAAATACCAGGCTCCTGCTGCTGCCAATCCTCCAACACCTGCTTGAAGAAAAACATAATCGAATTGGAGTTTTTCATCAAGTTCTTTGAAAATGGTTGAGTAACCTGCCATAATAAAATTTGGTATTTCCATGTATCCTTCATAAGCTGTATCAGAAATTACCTGCCATTTATTAAGTTTTGCATCATGATCATTCTGTTTTACACAATCATCAAAAGTGCCTTTTACTAATATGACTTTTGCACCTTCTTTTTCTATGTTTTCAATTCGAAATCGAGCTGTGTTTTCTGGCATATAAATTACAGCTTTTTGATTGAGCATTCTTGCAGTCCATGCAACTGCCCTTCCATGATTACCATCAGTAGCTGCTGAAAAAGTAAATTCTCCTAATTTATACATTGATGACTTATCAGAAAAGGTTTCTATAGTAAATATAGTTCCGAATTTGTTTTCCCATGCTTTTTTTAAAACATTATATATGGCATAGGAAGCACCCAAGGCTTTAAATGCATTTATACCAAATCGTTTAGATTCGTCTTTAACAAATATACCTCCAACTCCTAGCTTTAAAGCTAATCTGGGTAATGATATAAGAGGTGTTGGTTTATATCCTTTTAATGTTTTATGAAAATCTACAATATCATTATTGGTGAATGCATCACAATTAGTGCTTTGCCAGTCTGGATTCTTTTGATGAAAAGGATTAAATGAATATCTGCACATAAAATAAATTTAAAGATTATCCTAAAATTCTAAATAAACAAAGGGCATCGCTTCTGAACTATAAGCCTGGTATATTAAAATAACTGCTAAAACAAATATTAAAGTTTTAAAAGCCCAATTTAATTTTATATAACGGTTTGATAAAAAATTATTCCAACTCATTGGCAAATAATGTAAAACGTAAGCTATTATCATTACAATAAATGGTAATGAATATAGCTTCATCCATTCTTTAGCCAGGCTGAAATCAAGATTGTTGAGTATTTTTGAATAAACTACTCCTGCAGTATTTAAATCTGCAGATTTGAAAAGTATAATAGATAAGCTTAGAAAATGAAATGTTATAAATATGCTGATAAAATTGTAAATTTTAATATTTATTATCTTTTTAAGCTTATCACGAAATCTATCTGAGAGAATATCATAAGTCATGGCAATTCCGTGACTTAATCCCCAAAGAATATAAGTCCAATTGGGTCCATGCCAGAATCCAGATATAAAGAAGGTTATTATTAATGATAAAATAATACCAATCCTTCTTAGTTTTCGGAATGAAAAAGATAAGGGCGTGTATAAATACTCATTTAGCCATTTAGAAAGTGTTATATGCCATCTACGCCAAAAATCTGTAACATTCTTTGCCATAAATGGTTTATTGAAATTGGGATCTACAACAAAACCTAATAAAAACGCTATTCCGATTACAATATCTGTATATCCGGAGAAGTCTGCATAGATTTGAATTGTTGCACCATAACTGGCCATTAAGTTTTCAAACCCAGAAAATAAGTGAGGACTTTGAAAAACACGATCAACGAAATTAACAGCAAGAAAATCGGCAATGACTACTTTCTTAAAAGCACCACACATTATAAGAAAAAAGCCTTTACCAATAAATTCATTAGTTATAAAAAGCTTTTGGTTAATTTGAGGAAGCAAGTCCCTTGCTTTAGATATTGGTCCGGCAAGTATGTTTGGAAAAAAAGCAACATATAATAAGTAATTAAAATAATTTCGTTCAGGTTCTTCTATAACTTCACGATAAACATCCAAAATATAGCTTAATGACTTAAAAACATAGAAAGAAATCCCTATAGGTAATAAAATATTTAATACCAAAGGAGCTTGTGTTGGCTGGGTAATGTCTAACCATGTATTTAGAAAGAAATTAGTGTATTTGAAATAAAAAAGGCTTCCCAGATTAACAATTAAAGAAAGTAATAACAGCCATGCCTTTGAGCTTTGTTTTTTAGATTTGAATATACCTAATCCAATAAAGTAATCAGATGAACCCATTAATAATAATAATATAACAGCCAATCCGCTTACCTTATAATAAAAATAAAAGCTAAAGATGAGCAATAGGATATTCCTTGCCTTAATTTTGTTAAAAACAGTAATGTATATAAGGTAAAAAACAGTAAATAAAAGGAAGAAGAGCACTGAATTGAAAATCAATGGTTGATTGGGCAAGTATTTTAATGAAGAAAAAAGATTTTCCATAATATGAATTACTTGATAATTAAAATTGTTCCTAATTTTAACTTATCATCTTGTAAATTATTAAGCTTTTTAATTGATTCAACAGTTACATTGTGTTTTTTTGCTATAGACCATAAGTTATCACCCGATACAACCGTATAGGTTACCTGATTTTTATTTGGTCTAACAGCAACATTTTTAGGTTGATCTGGTTTTACAATTACTTTGTTTGTGGTTTTAGCGTATACTACTAATATATCGCCAGGTTTGATAGAATTTCCTGAAAGATTGCTCCATTCCTGAATATTTTCAACAGTAACACCAAATTTTTGAGAAATTAACCAAAGATTTTCACCTGATTGAACTGTATAATAAGTTTTGTTTCCAGATGAATTTGTAATAGGTTGGGTTTTATTTATATTTGAATTTATAGGTTTGGGAATGTTCTTTTTAGGATGTATAAGTAATACTTCACCAGCAATGATCTTATTACCTCCTAAATTATTCCAATCTTTAATATTGTTAATTGAAACACCAAATTCTTCAGCAATTTTTCCAAGATTATCACCAGGTTTGATAGAATAATAGTAATCTGTTTTAGAATTTATTTTTGGATTCTTAGGTTTGTATGTTATTAATTCATTTTGATAATAGGAAGGTTTGTTTTTATTTTTATTTTCAGTTAATGCAAAATTCAGAGAATCAATTTTACTATAATTTGATACAAATTGTTTGATTGAATCATTTGAAAGTATCAGGTAATAAGAATTTAAAATTGCATTAACCATTAGTTCCCCCTTAATATAATATCCTGCACCTGACAAATGGACTCTATCTCTTTGAGCAAGATTGTTTTTTGACCATTTAAGCATTGATAGTTTGCCACCACTGATATTATAATAATCAAAAAAACCACAATTGTTTTCAAAAGCAACTTTTCTGGTTAATGCAGAAAAAGGTTGGCATTCTGTAATATTTCGTTTTCTCTTAAATAAATCCTGTGTATTAGATATGATTATTGAAGTAGAAGGAGCAGCATTCTTTATTATTTCAATAATTTTTTTTAGGTTGTATTCTAATTCATATTCATTAAGCGTGTATCCATAAAAATCGTTTGCACCCAAATCAATGATGACTAAATCGGGATTGTAATCAGTTAATTGATTAGCTAATAATGTTTCTTTAAGAATACTGCGATAACCTGCGCCATTAATACCTACACTGCTATATAAAACACCAGAGTTGTCATTTGTTTCTATTAATAAGCCATAACATTCAAAAAATGATTGTTTTGGATTGCTTTTATGAATAAAAAATTCGAGAGTATCGCTTGATTTACTGAGTATAATTGGAATGTAAAAAAAGTTATTTTGTTGATTGCATGTTATGTTAATTGTATCGTGAACACCCGATGCTAATAATTTAATATCATAGCTTTCTGGAGATTGTTTGCAATACAATTTTAGAAGATTGAAATTATTTTGAAGAGCTGATGATTTAAAAACAAAAGAAAAAGTTGCAGTACTGTCTGTTGTATGAATTGTTGCCCCTGTTATTCCAATATCATAAGTTGGATATGGTTGAATATTTCTGGAATATTGCCAGTTTCCACTACAATAAGTTCTGTAATCGTATGCTGAATGAGTTTCAGCAGCTGCATAAGGGAAAACAAATCCTCTTCCTCCAGCACCAAATAATCGTTGCATTTCATCCCTGATATAACCAGTAAAGTAATCAGCCTGAATATGAGAGTCCCCAATATGCAATATTCTTAATTTTCTATTTGGTGTTTGTTTTAGTTTATCATAAAAAGGAACGATTGCTGTATTATCTTTCCATTGAATATAATTTAAATTGTAATTTATAAAATCATATAGTTTAGAATAGGTAATTATATTCTTAATATAAGAAACGTTTTCTATAGAATCCTTAGGTATTTTATTTGCATTTTCTTTTTTAATTGAAATACTTGTAAATGAAAATAAGATAATTGTTATAGTCATTACAAGAATATAAGTAATAAAGGAATTTAAAATTCTTTTTATTGTCATTGTTTTCGTTTTTTTCTGAAATTATATTTATTGTATTCCTCGTTAATAGATTTAAACAACTCGCTCCCAATAATATCCTGTCCTTTTGGGGAATAATGTCCGTCGTATGAAGCAAGTTTTTTCTGGGCCCAATTGAGAATAGAATTTGGTCCACCCATAACTGATAGCAAATCCCAGAAAGCACAACCAGCTCTTTTAGCTGCGTTTTTTTGTGCATCACGGATTTTAGGTAAATAAGTATATGAGGAATAACTTCCATTATAATGTGTAGCCATATCACCTGCCCCAACTACCAAAATGCTTAAATCAGGATTGGCTTTTTTGAAATGCATAAAAAGTTTATAATATACATCTTCTAACCAAGTACACATTGCATCGGATTTAATATATGGAACAACATTCGCTCCAAACTGAAATATTACTAAACGAGTATTTGTTTCTTTTAGCTGTATTGCAATGTATTCTGGATTTGCATACATTAGTCCATCGCCAGAATGACCACGGATGGCGTAATTATCAACTTGAACACCTTTGTTTCCATCAAAAAATAAACCATAAATATCTGGACTGGCACCAGAAATAAATTCAAACTTCATATTAGTACTCACAGATTGTAAATTGAAGTTGAATATCTTAAAAGTTGAAGTCGTTGGTAATGAATCACTGAATATTTTAGTAGAACTAGTATTATCATATATATTCACCAAACACTTTTTTTCACAATTTCCATACATTAATTTAACATTGCTAAAAACTGTATTTTTAAGAAATTTTAAACTTATGGTACCTCTGTCAAAGTATGATTTTTTTATATCTGCTTCATTTGTTTCTGTGATGTTTTCATTATTTAAGTTCTCAGTTTTTGTTGAATCTTTTATTGTATCAGTTACACATTGTAGAAATTTGAATAATGTACCTGATAAACCATAATTTCCATTTTTGTAGCGATTATGAAAAACAGTATATCTTGCCCAATTAGCACTTGCATATCGAAAATAATCCATATTATCGGCTTGTTCAAAAAAAGGTACAAAACCTACACCATTACCACCAAATTTTTCCTGAAACTTTTTCCTCACATAGTATGTAAGTCTGTCACCTTCAAGTTGTGAATCGCCATAATGTGCAATACGAATTAATGAAGAATCTGGATTATTGCTAAGGGCATCGAAAAAATTATCTAAAGGATAAATACCATTATCAGGTAAGTTATATAATTTGGTTAAAGCAGAATTATCTCTGAATAATGCCAATGGTTTTCTTTTCATTTTAGGATTAATGGTAGAGTCTTCATTGGAAAGATAAGTATCAATCAGACTATCAGCAATAACATTTTCTTTTTTAGGAGTAAAATCAGTTAGATCTGTTAAATTCATAAATTTAATCGAAAGTGTATCATTAAATACAGGAATTTTTAAAGAGGGACTTAAATAAGAATATCCTACCAGCATTGTTTCTGAAACCAGAATAATCAAAAGTACTTTGATTATATTACTCTTCATAAAAAATTAATTTTCAAGTTTTTCGTTGATAATTCTAATGCAATCTCCAACGTTTTTCATTGCAATCAGTTCCTTTAATTTAAATTTGATATTAAAATCTTTTTCAATTTCAGCAATTAAAATAACATGGGTAATAGAGTCCCACTTCTCTACATCGTTGGCAGTCATTTCAGGATAAACTTTAATTTCAGGATCTTTAAATACTTTTCTGAAAGTGATGTTTAATTTCTCAATAATTTCGGTTTCCATATATTATTATTTAAGTTCATTTGTGTTCATTTCCATCATTATTCTACAATTAGATGGTAAAAGGTTTAATATTTCAGGTTTATCACTACACTTTTCAACTGTAGTTTTAAATCCTAATTTATTGTATGCTTTGTAAGCATTGTCGTTTGTTTTTACAAGAATAATCTGGACTTTATTTATTGTATTGTTGTTGTTTACTAGATTTTTAATATGTTCCTTAATAATTTGGTTAGCAATACCCAGACCTCTGTAATTTTCTTTTACATAAACTGATTCAATCTGTATTGCATTTTTCTCTCTGACAATATTTATATCTTCCATCAGTTTTAGATTCCCTGCAGCTCTATTACAAATCTTATCACCAAGAAAGTAAAATAAAATATTGGCTTTTATAATTGAACTGAGCGAACCATCAATACCTTCAATCCAGGCAGAACATGCACCAGCATATTCATTATCAACTTCTGCAATTAGGAAATGATTAATGCATAGTTCCTGTCCTTCTATATCTTCCATTAAAACCTGATAAAGCATTTCATGAAGCTTTTCTTCATTTATTGAAAATATTTTACAATAACTAATTTTTTCAGTTCCACTTTTTTCTGCTTCAATAATTGCTTCTCTTAAAAAGGGAATATCTTTTTCGTTTGCTTTTCTTATGGTTATATTTTTGTTCATTGTTAATCCCTTCTTTATTTAAAGATAATTTTTTAAAGCTTTTCTGTCAATTTTGCCATTTTTATTCAATGGCATAGCATGAATACATTTAAATTCAGCTGGTATCATATAAGAAGGCAATTTACCTTTCAAGTAATTTCTTAATTCTTCATATTCTTCATTATGTTTTTCCATGAATAATACTATTTGCGTGTTTCCTATAACATCTGTAGTAGCAATTGCAGCAACTTGAGATAATTCTGTAAATTCACGCACATGATGTTCTATTTCACTCAATTCAACTCTAAATCCTTGTATTTTAACCTGATGATCAATTCTCCCACAATACATAAAATCACCTTCTTTATCAATAAAACACAAATCGCCTGTTTTGTAAAATGTACGTTCAACTTCATTGATGGTATATTTAAAAAATGCTTCCTTATTCTTTTCAGGGTTATTCCAATAGCCTGGAGTTAGTTGTCCACCACTTAAACAAAGTTCTCCTTTTTCACCTTCTACTAATTCTTTTAAATGTTCATCAACAATGATGCTATATATATTGTTCATTGGTTTTCCAATACATACAATTCCATTAAATGATTTATCTGTTGCTTTATCCTTATTCCAGTCGTATGTTAAGCAAAAAATAGTTGCCTCTGTGGGACCATAAACATTTTGAATTAATGCTTCAGGAACACACTTCGACCATTTGGTTGTAATGTCATTATATAATGCTTCACCGCAAAAGAGAGAATATTTTAAATTTGGAAGCCTTATATCGTCAAAATATGGTCGTAAATATGACAAAATAGAAGGAACCATCAAAGCAGTTGTAATGTTATGATCTTCAAGTAAACTATAAATAGAAGTATATTTGATTTCTCCACTTGGAACAGTATATACACATGCTCCAATACAAAGGGGAGTGAGATAAGACATTAGCGAAAGGTCGAAAGTTAGCTCGAACATTTGAAGAAATCTGTCATCTTCATTTAATTTATAACCTAATGCAAAAAATGCATCAATAAAAGAATGTAAATTCCTTCGTGATATAGGAACTCCTTTTGGAATTCCTGTGCTTCCGGAAGTGAAAAGTAAGTATGCAATTTCATCTTCACATATATCAGGGATACTTATATCTGGTTCAACATTTTCTAATTGTAAAGTATTTACAATTTTGTATTGAGAAAAATTGTTAAGTTTATTTAAATCCTGATAATCAGCAGAAGATAAAATTATTTTGATACCAGATTGCAAAATAATAGATTCATTTCGGTCAATAGGGTTTGTTGGATTTATTGGGACAAATCCATAACCAGAAAAAAGAACTCCCAATATTGAAGAATAAGTTTGAATATCATCATTGGCAATTACTCCAATTAATTTAGAAGAACCAGCTTGATGGTTTTGTTCAACAATATGTCTTACATTTGAAATATATTGAGTTAGAGTCAAATAAGAATAATAAGTGCCATTGATAAAAAATGCATTATTATTTTTGTGCTTCAAACAAGTGTTTTGAATTTTTTTTAACATTTTGAAATTTCTAAAAACCAATTGAAAAGAATGATATTTCTATCAAAACAAACGTGCAAACATATAAAATTATTTAATACCAAAGCAAGGAATGATAAAAATTAAGTAGGTTTGTACAAAAAAATTGAGATGTGAAACCAGTATCTTTTAATAAATCAACCTCTAAAGTTGCAAAAGAAAATGAAAAATTCTTTGCAATGCTTCGCAAGAAGAAACCAGGCAATTTAGATAATGTTATTCATAAATTACATGAAGATGTTTTTGCATATACTAATTGTTTAGATTGTGCCAATTGCTGTAAATCAATTAGCCCTATGCTTACTGACAGAGATATTGACAAGATTTCAAAGTATTTAAAAATGCGACCTTCTGTTTTTACTGAAAAGTATTTACATATTGACAGTGATAATCATTATGTTTTTAATCATACACCTTGTCCATTTCTTATGCCTGATAATTATTGTATGGTTTATGCGCAAAGACCTAAAGCTTGTGCAGAATATCCTCATACTGATAGAAAAAAGTTTTACCAATTGCTCAATTTGACATTAAAAAACGCCTTCATTTGTCCTGCAGTAAATGATATAGTTGAAAAGATGAAATCTGAATTTTGAAAGATTTTAAATATAATAAGCATTTGGGATCAAATAAATATTAATGTCTAATAAAGAAAGAAGATATCTGAATTTCAAAATAAAATGAAAAGATGATTTCTGTTAATAAATAAAAAAGCTATTCATAATGAATAGCTTTTAATAAAGGTATAATTTAAAAAATATAATTTATTTAAATTCGAAAGTATTATGGTAAAGAGTTTAAATTATCTCTATCCTCGTTTGTCAATCCGTAAGTATCACTAATATTCCATAATGCACTTTGTATTTTAGATTCATTTCCAACAGGAGGTTGTTTAGTTTTCAAGATATTAATCACTTCAGTCAATTGGGGATTATCTGTTACAACACTAAACTTATAGATAGTAGAATCATAACTTATATGGCGGGATAAATTTAGACAATATGTTTTTAAATAAACCCATGCGGTATCGTGTGCTTTTATAGGTATGTATGTGTTTTGAAGAACAAACCCATTTTGTGATACACTGCTTTCATCAACAAAAATTAAGCCTGCAGGTAATAAAAGTGTTGTATCGTGATCTAAAGTAGTAGTAAATTTGGTTACAATATCCACATATGTACCAGTACTATAAATGGCATATCCACTTATAGAATCATTTTTAGTAGCATAGCTTATAAATGAATTCCTTTTATCTTTAACAACAACCTTTTTAAAATATTGAATTCCTCCGGTAATACCGCCTACAACTGAAACATAGGGAGGTAAAACAAATTGAGTACCGGTTGGAGTTCCAGCATTGTTTCCTAAACCTGGAAAGTTTGTTACTTGAGGTTCTGGTACAATTTCATCTTTGTGTTTCTTTTTACAACTAGAAGAAATAATTACTATTGTAAATAAAGAGATAATAATTGAAATGAATAATTTTTTAGAGTTCATTGTTTTTTTCTTTAAATTTTTTTTACAAATATCTTTATTTATCTAGATATATCTTCTCCCTTAAAAAAAGGATTTTATTAAAAAATACATTTAATTTATTTAGAATTATTTTAAATAAACTTGTTTTTCTTTATTAATTATTTGTAAATTTGTGGTTTATTATGAAATATATTTGATTATATGAAATCAGATATATTTGAATTTTTTAAACAATTTAATGTATTGAAAATATGAAAGAATATAAATTATTATCACCTATTAAGGTTGGAAATATTGAATTAAAAAATCGTATAGTTATGTCTCCTATGACAAGGTGTAGGGCTATTGGTAATATACCAAATGAATTAATGGCTTTATACTACAAACAACGTTCAGGTGTTGGACTTATAATTACTGAAGGTACTTCCCCTTCACCAAATGGATTAGGTTATGCACGTATACCTGGAATATTTAATACTCAACAAATAGAGGGGTGGAAAAAAATAACTAAATCCGTACACGATGGTGGGGCAAAAATATTTGTTCAGCTAATGCATACTGGTAGAATCAGTCACATTCTTAATATGCCAAATGGAGCTCAGATTCTTGCTCCTTCAGCAGTGAAAGCAGCAGGACAAATGTGGACAGATTCTAAAATGATGCAGGATTTTCCCATTCCTAAGGAAATGACAGCAGAAGATATGCTGCAAACTAAAGCTGAATTTGTGGCAGCAGCAAAAAATGCTTTGCTAGCAGGTTTTGATGGTGTGGAGTTGCATGCGGCTAATGGATATTTGTTAGAACAATTCTTATCACCGATTAGTAATATTCGTAAAGATAATTATGGTGGTACTATTGAAAACAGATGTCGCTATGTTATTGAAGTTGTAACTGCTGTAATTGACGCTATTGGGAAAGAAAGAACAGCAATTCGTATATCACCATATGGAGTTGCAAGCGACATGCCTCATTATCCAGAAATTGATTCAACTTATAAATACCTTTCACTCCAATTTAATAAACTTGGTATTGCTTATATTCACATTGTAGATCATTCAGCAATGGGTGCCCCTGTCGTATCTTTAGAATTAAAAAAACAAATCAGAAGCAATTTTAGTAACAAAATTATTCTATCTGGAGGTTATGATAAAGATAAAGCTGAAACGGATATACAAAACGGATTAGGTGATATTGTAGCATTCGGACGTCCATTATTATATAATCCTGATTTGGTTGAAAGGTTTAATAATGATTATCCATTATCAGATAATCTTAATATGGATTTATTTTATACAGCAGATGAAAAGGGATATACTGATTACCCTTTGTATAAAGCATAATTTCATTTTTGAAACAACCATAATTTAATAAAAGGTGTGAAATTAATAAATCATACCTTTTTTTATTAAAATTAATGTTACAATAAGGACTGTGTGGGATTATTTATGCCTTATAAGCGCAATTCCTTTTTGATTTTTATATTTATTAAGACTAAGATGAAAATGAATAACCCTGAGGCAGAGCCTCGAGGTATCTGGGTAATATTAGCCACAGATTGCACA
>DYDE01000148.1 GCA_020718065.1 Marinifilum sp.
GATCAAAGAATTTCACGCCTGTATTTATAATGCAAAATCCTGTTCCATCAAGATTGATTTCTATGTTAATATTGGTTTCTTTTGAAATTCTTGAAATTTGTGCTTTTCTTTCTTTTTTAATTAATGTGAATTCATTAAGCATATCAGGAACCCCAATTGCTTTACCAATAATCGGGTTGAAGTTTTTATTATAATCGTTCCAAGTACTCAATAATTTATAGTTTTCTTCTGCAGTTCCAATGCTTATTCTTAAACAACCATCGCAACCATGCTGATTATTTCTGTTTCTTAGCACAATTCCTTTGCTGACAAAATAATTGTATAGCTTATCTGCATCATTTACCCGAACAAGTATGAAATTTGCATTAGTTGGAAAAACTTTAACAATTTCGGGCATTTTGGGAATTATTTTTTCTAATAAAATTCGTTGGTTATTGATGGTATCAACAAAATTGTTTTTTTGTTCCTTGTTGTCCAATGCAATTATTGCAGCTTTCTGTGTGATATAATTGATATTATAGGGTGGTTTTATTTTACTAATTACATCAATAATCTGCTTATTGGCAAAACCCATACCAAGTCTTATTCCTGCCAACCCCCATGCTTTAGAAAGTGTCTGCATTACAATAAGGTTTGGATACTTGTGAATAAGTGGTAACTGTGTTTTGTCAGAATCAAAATCAATGTATGCTTCGTCTATAACCATAATGCCATTGAAGTTGTTTATGATAGTTATAATGTCTTTAGGATTCATTGTGTTTCCGCTTGGGTTGTTTGGGGAACAAATAAAGATGACTTTGGTTTTCCTGTTTATTTCATTTAATACTTCATCAACTTTTATTTGAAAAGTATCATTTAAATTTACTTTTCTGATTTCAACATTGTTGATTCTGCCACATACTTCATACATTCCGTATGTAGGAGGCAAAATGATTACTTCATCCTGCAATGGTTCGCAAAAAGCCCGGATAATTAAGTCAATTATTTCATCGCTGCCATTTCCTAAAAAAACTTCTTCTTCAGATACTTCGTTTAGTAAGGCAATTTTTTGTTTTAAAAGTTTTTGATGCGGATCAGGGTATCGATTGTATAATGCTTTACTGAAACCTACTGAGCCTAATGGATTTTCATTAGCGTCTAAAAAAACTTCTGCATTGCCGACAAATTCATCTCGTGCGGATTGGTAAGGTGATAATTTGGCAATATTTGGTCGAATTAACTTTTCTAAATTAAACATAGGGTTTTATTTTAATCTGATTGTTACTGCATTTTTGTGGGCATAAAGGTTTTCGGCATTTGCTAATACTTCAATTGAAGGAGCAATGGCTTCTAAGCCTTCTTTTGTAATTTGCTGAAAAGTAACCTTTTTGTAGAAACTGTCGAGATTTACTCCTCCTGAAGATCTGCAATAACCATTTGTTGGCAGGGTATGGTTTGTTCCAGAAGCGTAATCTCCCGCAGATTCGCAGCTGTATTTCCCAAGAAAGACAGAGCCAGCATGAGTAATTCTTTCTGATTGCTTTTCAAAATCATCAATGTTTAAAATTAAATGTTCGGGTGCATATGCGTTTGAAAAGTCAATGGCTTCGTCAATGCTGTTAACTATAATTGCATAAGAATTTTTTAGACACTCCTTTGCAATTATTTTTCTGGGTAGATCTTGTAATTGAAAATTCAAAGCTTTTAATACATTTTGCAGCAGAGTTTCATTGTTTGTAATAAAAATGACCTGGCTGTCTGTTCCATGTTCAGCCTGTGAAAGCAAATCGGCTGCAACAAAATCAGCATTTGCATTCTTATCTGCAACAACAAGCAATTCTGAAGGGCCTGCAGGCATATCTATAGCAATACCTTCTATACTTATCATTTGTTTTGCAATGGTAACAAACTGATTACCTGGTCCAAATATTTTATATACACTTGGAATTTCATTTGTTCCGTATGCCATCGCTGCAATTGCTTGTGCGCCTCCTGCTTTGTAAATCTTATTCACTCCGCATATATTTGCTGCATAAAGAATGGCAGGATGAATATTGCCATTCTTATCTGGAGGAGAGCATAAAATAACTTCATTGCAGCCAGCAATTTTTGCTGGTATTGCAAGCATGAGCACTGTGGATAGGAGGGGAGCTGTTCCTCCGGGAATATATAATCCAACTTTTTCAATGGGAATTGATTTCTGCCAGCATTGTATTCCTTTTGAAGTCTCAATTTTTTGAAGAACTGTTTTTTGGGAGTTGTGAAATTTGTAGATATTGTTTTTTGCTAATTTTATGGCTTCTATAAGTTGATTGTTTAATTTTTTTTCTGCTTTTCTTTTTGTTTCTTCATCAACCCTTATTGTTTCCAATACAACCTGATCATATTTAAATGTAAAATCTTTTACAGCTTTGTCACCATTTATCTTTACTTCCTCAAGTATTAGTTTTACTTTCTTTTCTATATCTGCTTTAGGGAAACTAGGACGTATCATTAATGATTTCCACGCTTCTTTTGTAGGATACTTAATAATATTCATTTAATTTAATTTAATTTAATTGTTTTGAGTTTATAAAATCATTTTTTCAATTGGGATAACCAAAATCCCTTGTGCACCATTTGCTTTCAGGTTTTCGATAATTTCCCAGAAGTCATTTTCATTTACAACGGAATGTATAGAGCTCCAACCTTCAGTCGCTAATGGTAATATTGTTGGACTTTTCATTCCAGGGATAATACTGATAATTTTGTCAATTTTGTAGTTGGGCGCATTAAGTAAAATATATTTGTTGTTCTTTGCTTTTTTTACCGCATTGATTCTGAATAACAAGCTGTTTAAAATAGCTTGTTTTTCCTGACAAAGTTTTTTGTTTTCAATAAGAATGGCTTCGGAATTTATCACAGCGTGAACTTCTTTGAGCCCATTTGTCAATAATGTGCTGCCTGAACTGACGATATCAAAAATAGCATCTGACAGGCCTATGCTGGGTGCGATCTCAACGGAACCACTTATTTCATGTACTTCGGCGTTGATATTATTCTTGATTAAAAAGTCTTTTAATATTACCGGATAAGAGGTGGCTATATTCAGACCATTAAAATCCCCAATATTTCTATAATTTATGGCTTTGGGTAAAGCTAGTGACATTCGGCACTTCCCGAATCCAAGACGCTTGGTGAGAGTAACATCTTTGTTTTTTTCAAGAAAAACATTTTCGCCCACAATTCCTAAATCAGCTACACCATCTGCCACATATTGTGGTATGTCATCATCGCGGAGATAAAGAATTTCAATGGGAAAGTTCGTTGCTTCAGCTTTTAGTTTTCCGCCTCCATTATTAAAGCTAATTCCACATTCTTTAAATAATATTATTGAATCTTCGCTGAGTCTTCCTGATTTTTGAATTGCTATTTTGAGTTTCATTGCTATGTGTTTTTTGAAAATAAAAAAAAGGCTTGCCTATATCTGGCAAGCCTCTTAGGAATATATTATAATTTCAATATTACATATTATTTTCCATGCTCACCAATTTGGGATGATGATGTAAATGAAAATGAATATGTAATCTGTTTATCATAGGTGTCTAATTCAGCTGCAAATATAATTTTTTTTTTAAATAATAATGACTATTACTGAAAATATTTCTACTCGCCAGCATTTACTAGAACCAATTTAAAATCCTGATATTTGTATATGGTTACATAGTTGTTTTCTGAACCAATGTTATTAATTTGCTTGTTAAATTTAAAATTGGTTGATAGCCCTTCGTATTTGACAATAGTATCAGTTGCAATACAATTACTAAAATCCTTGCCATAAGTTTTTAGAATGCTAAGAAAATAAAATGCTTCATCAAATCCCTGGAATACATATTTATCTGGGTCTGAATAGTATTGTTCACGATATTTTTTTACCAGATTGGTAACCTTTGGGTTCTCGTAATCAATAAAACAAGTAGAAGTTAAGTGAAGATTTACTTTCATCATATATCCTGTTTCAACATTTTCAAATGAACGCCAGTGAGGTAAACCAAATAAAAGGATTTTATATTTATTGGCAAATGCACTTAAATTTCTCACATAGTTCATTACGAAAACTTCATCGGTAGTGAAAGTAACGATGATGTTTTCTTTATCTTCTGAAAAGTATTTTTTAACACCAGTCAAACCTTCTTTGTTAAACAACACTTCTTTATAAATTTTATTTTCTGTTTTGTTTTGGGTTAATGAATCCAGTATTTTTTCTAATAAAAGCACGCTTGGTAAATCTTTTTCAATATTATTATGAACTATAATTATATCACTTGTTGGGTAATTATGCATAATGAAATTTGCCATATTTTCTAATTGTATGTATTGGGAAGGCATTGCTTGAAAAACATTGGGATTTGATTTTAAAATTGTGTTATCAAATGAAAGTGGAGAAATGACATTGATGTTTAATGGTTTTGCATAGGTTATCACTTTTTTCAAAGGTTCATTGAAAAAAGGTCCTATAATTAAGTCCATTGTTTTGATTTCGGGTTTCTCTAGCAATGTTGCAAGTTTATTGGTGTCTTTTTCTACATCATAAACAAATAAATTTACCGACATCCCCAATTGTTGAAGGGAATCTAATGCCAATAGTACACCTTCATAAAAAGGAAGAAAAGTAAAAGATTTGTTTTTTTTGAATTTTTCAACTACTTTTATTTCACCCAAATCAAGTTTATTAATGTCTTGGAGATATAAAGGAATCATCAAAGCAACATTATAAACTGTTTTTGAGTTTGTGGGAATACAATTACCAGTATCTTTTTTAAATAAATTGTTGTCTTTGGGTTTTATGTTGGTGTTTTGATTATTTTTAGTTGTTTTTAAAGGTATTTTAATTATTTGTCCAACTTTTAAACCATTGGATAATTCGGGATTGGCAATTGTTAAATCGTCAACAGTAAGTTCATATTGTTTTGCAATAGCATAAAGCGTTTCTTTCGCTTCTACCTTGTGATATACAACATCTTTTTTTTCACCCATTACAGGTATTTTTAAAACCTGATCGGTTTTAATACCTTGCTTTGCTTCGGGGTTAACTGAAAGAATAGTGTCAACCGTTACTTCATATGCTTTAGCTATTGCATATAAAGTTTGTTTTTTCAATACAGTATGTAAGTAATATTTTTTTCCATTAACAACTTCAATCTGATTAGATTTGTTTTTTAATGGATTATCTTGAGCTTGTAAGCTTAAGATAGAAGAATTAAAGATAATTATGAATACAAAAATTAAAAATCGTAATGCCTTTTCCATAAATTTCAGATAAAGGTTATAAAATATATTTTATTCCCACTCTATTGTAGCTGGAGGTTTTGAGCTAATATCGTAAACGACCCTGTTAATTCCTTTTACTTTATTGATAATTTCGTTAGAAATCATTGCAAGAAATTCGTAAGGAAGATGAGACCAATCTGCAGTCATCCCGTCAGTAGAAGTAACAGCCCTTAAACAAACCACATTATCATAAGTTCTTTCGTCTCCCATAACTCCAACAGACTGAACAGGAAGTAATATAGCAGCAGCCTGCCATACTTCATGATAAAGATTTGATTTTTTCAGACCATCAATAAAAATTGCATCAACTTGTTGAAGTATATCAACTTTTTCGGGAGTAATATCGCCTAAAATACGAATTGCCAAACCTGGTCCTGGAAAAGGATGTCTTCCAATAAAATCATTACTAATACCAAGAGCCTTTCCTATTTTCCTGACTTCATCTTTAAATAATGTATTGAGGGGTTCAACTATTTTAAGTTTCATAAAATCAGGTAATCCGCCAACATTATGATGCGATTTTATTTTTGCAGAAGGACCATTTACAGAGACAGATTCTATTACATCAGGATAAATGGTGCCCTGAGCAAGCCAGGAAACATTTTCTATTTTGTGGGCTTCTTTATCAAAAACATCAATAAATGTTTTACCAATGGCTTTTCTTTTTTCTTCAGGATCGCTTATCCCTTTTAAAGCAGTATAGAAAAGATTTTTAGCATCAACACCTGTTACATTTAACCCAAAATCTTTATAAGAATGCAATACATTTTCAAACTCGTCTTTTCTTAGTAAACCGTTATCAACAAATATGCAATATAAGTTTTTCCCAATTGCTTTGTGAAGCAACATGCCTGCAACTGTGGAATCTACACCTCCAGATAAGCCCAGTACCACTTTATCGTTTCCGATCTTTTCTTTCAAATTACGTATGGTAGAGTCGATAAAAGAATCAGGAGTCCAACTTTGAGAACAACCACAAATATTAACCACGAAATTTCTTAATACAATCAATCCTTCGGTAGTATGATAAACTTCCGGGTGAAACTGAATAGCATAAGTCATTTCATTTTTTACTTTGTAACCAGCAACTCTTACATCTTTAGTACTTGCAATTATTTCAAAGTCTGACGGTAAGTCCGAAATTGTATCACCATGAGACATCCATACCTGCGAATTATCAGATACATTTACAAGCAAATCGGAAGTGTTATTTATAAATAATAAATTTGCTCTTCCATATTCTCTGATTTTAGATGGTAGAACATTTCCGCCACTTGTTTGAGCAATATATTGAGCACCATAACAAACTCCTAATAAAGGAATTGTACCTCTTATGTTTGTTAAATCTGGGTAAGGTGCTTTTTCATCTCTAACAGAAAAAGGACTGCCAGAAAGTATAACCCCTTTGATTTCATCAAGAGTTTTGGGGATTTTATTATATGGAATTATTTCGCAATATACATTAAGTTCTCTAACTCTGCGTGCAATCAGCTGTGTATATTGAGAACCGAAATCAAGTATTAAAATTTTTTCCATTATGCAAAGATATGATATTTATCAGGTCGTCAATAAAAAAATCAAGTTTAACCCAAAAATTTATACTGGTAGATTTTATGCTTAATTAAAAAACCACATGCAAAGCAGGTGGTTTTTTAGTAGTAATCTTATGAATATTTATTTTAATTTTTCCAGGATTTCAGGGATGCGTTTTACCATTGCCATTTCTTTCATTTTTTCACGGGCTTCGCGACAAGGAGAACCAAAATAAACTTTACCTCCTTTTAATGTTTTCCCCACTCCTGATTGTGCAAGAACAATGGCACCTTTTCCTATTGTTAAATCTTTTTGAACACCAACTTGTCCCCAAAGAATTACATCATCTTCAATAGTTGTTACACCTGCAATACCAACTTGCGATGCAAACAAACAGTTTTTACCTATTACCGTGTCGTGACCAATTTGAATATGGTTATCCATTTTTGTTCCTTTTCCAATTCTGGTATCACCGGAAACTCCTTTATCTATTGTGCAGCAACAACCTATTTCTACATTGTCTTCAATAACAACTCTGCCACAAGATTCCATTTTGTCCCAACCTTCAGGACGGTGTTTGTAATAAAATGCATCCCCACCGATAACACTATTACAATTAATAATAACATTATCACCTAAAACACAATGGTCGTATATGCTTACATTTGCCTGAATCAGACAATTTTTCCCGATTTTAACATGATTACCTACAAAAGCACCTGGTTGAATAATAGTTCCTTCACCAATTATTGCGGAAGGACTTATAGCCTGAGTGCATTTTTCAAAGGGTCTGAATTTTTTTACCAATGCAACATAGTCTCTAAAAGGATCATCTGAAAAGATCAAAGCTTTTCTCGGAGGACATGGCAGTTTTTTATTAAGAAGAATGGTAGTTGCATTTGAATTAAGTGCTTTGTCGTAATATTTTGGATGGTCCACAAAAGTTAAATCACCTTTCACAACCATATGTATTTCGTTAATACCGCTTACAATAAAATCAGGGCTGCCTTCAAATTCTGCATTGATAATTGCTGCAATATCTTTTAATTTATAAACAGGATTTATTTCCATTATTTTTAAGAAATTAATTTATATTTATATTTTATCTAACTCTTTCGTGATATCCACCAGTTCTTGTATCAACTTTTATTTTATCACCAACATTCACAAATAATGGAATATTAATAGAAGCACCTGTTTCAACTTTGGCTGGTTTTTGTGCATTAGTTGCAGTATCGCCCTTTACACCAGGCTCAGAATAAGTAACTTCCAATTCAACAAAAGCTGGTAATTCACAAGAAAGTGGGGTTTCTGTATCAGCATGAAAAACTATTTCAACACCTTGTCCTTCTTTAAGAAATTGAGGAGCATTGATGATAACTTCTTCAATAGAAACTTGTTCAAATGTTTCATTGTGCATAAAATTATAGCCATTTTCATCTTTATAAAGAAACTGATAAGGGCGACGTTCAACCCTAGCTACATCTATTTTAACTCCAGATGTAAAAGTATTTGGAATTACCCTTCCTGTTTTAAGATTCTTTAGTTTAGTTCTCACAAATGCAGGTCCCTTACCGGGTTTCACATGCTGAAACTCCACAATCATAAATAAATCACCATTAAACTCAAGACACAAGCCATTCCTGAAATCTGCGGTTGTCGCCATAAATGATATTTTTAATTAAATGAACATTAAATTTTTCGCAAAAGTACATTTTTTTTAAAACATAAATTCACTCGATGAAAAATTATCTCTTAAACAATTATTTATTGTACTTTTACATTGTCAAAATTTAGTGGTATGAAATGCCCTTAAACAAAAGCTTACAAAGCGAAATGATTATTTATAGGGCATTCCATGTGTACATAAAATAAAATTAAGAAATAAACACATGAAAAATTTATTTATTTTAATTACTATTTTATTAGTATTTTCAATATACACAGCAGAAGCAGCTGTTAATGATTCTATTAAAAATAAGAAAACTCAAAAACCGGTTTCTTTCAATTTAACTGCAGGCACAAGTTTTATGACAGGCTTTAATGGATTTTCGGCAATGAACACCTATATTGCTCCCCAATTTAAATACCCTTTATCAAAACGTTTTACACTTGATGCTGGGTTTGCAATAGTAAACACCAACTTCAACTCAAACTTTACCGGCGAAAACAATAATACCAGAAAACCTTTTACTAATAATTATACATCTACGTTTATATATGCTGGTGGCAAATATTTGCTAAGCGAAAGATTTACCCTTAGTGGCCAGGCATATACCGAAGTATATACCTTTGATAACAAAAACAACCAAAGCAAAGTTTTAAATAATAACATTAAAGGAGCCATGCTGGGTGTTGATTATAAAATTACTGAAAACTCATCAATTGGCATACATGTAAATTATTTAAACGGAGGAAGTTCATCCTTCTATAATCCTTCAGGGATGCCAATGCAAAGTCCTTTTTACGGAAGATAAAAAGATTATCTTTCTTATGGATCAAAGACCATTACTTTCAATAATAAAAAGCTATTTAAGTGATATAAGATTTTGGATAATCTTATTTTTTCTTATCAGACTTTATGGCATAACCAATCCTCCCATAGAAGTTGCTCATAATTGGAGACAAACTACAGTTACAATGGTTGCCCGAAACTTTGTTGAAGTTAATTCAAATATACTATACCCAGGAATTGATATTGCGGGCGAAAAAACAGGCATCACAGGAATGGAGTTTCCCTTGCTTAATTATTTGATATTTCTGGTTTCTAAGCTTTTTGGATATGCCCATTGGTATGGACGATTAATAAATCTGATTGTTTCTAGCATTGGTCTTTTTTATTTTTATAAATTACTTAAAAAGTATTTTGAGTCTAAAGTTGCTTTTATATCAACCATCATATTGCTTTTTTCAATTTGGTTTTCATATTCAAGAAAAATCATGCCCGATACCTTTGCCATGTCTTTTATGATAATGGGCTTGTATTATGGTTGTAATTATATAGAAAACAGAAACAAGATAAAAGACTTAATGTTTTATTTTTTATTTGCATTGTTTGGTATCCTTTCAAAACTGCCATCCGCTTTTATTCTTGTTGTTTTTGTTTTTTTATTGCTTAATAAAGATATAGCTAAAAACCGGAAAATTGTTTTTTCTGTTTCAACACTTATTATATTATCAATTGTCTCCTTTTATTATTTTTA
>DYDE01000026.1 GCA_020718065.1 Marinifilum sp.
TTGAAAAATCTATTTTTTGTTAGAAGGTATATAAACAAAAAAAAGAACAAGCCCCCGTTTATTTTGAGTTTATAGATCAGGAAACTCATCCTTCAGGACGTCAGATTGGATTTATTGCCCAGGAAATTCAACCACTTTTCCCGGAACTGGTTAAAGAAGACTCAAATGGATATTTGTCAGTTGATTATTCAAGAATGTCTGTAGTGTTATGGCAGGTGTTTAAAGAACAACAACAAATTATCAACAATCAGGAACAGGAAAACCTCAAACTCAAAGTACAGATAGAAGAAATATTGAAGCGACTTGATAAACTTGAAAATAATTAAGGATATTGTTTTTTACCTATAATCCTCTCTCCTTTTGGCTTAAGCTGTGCCTCATAGTCGCACATCTATCTTTCCATGCTTTTTCTGTTTTAAAAAAATATTGTCTTGCAAAAAAGGTATATTTCTGCAATCTTCGAAACAAGATACTTGCTCCTATTCATTTGACTTCAACTTGTTTGACTTCTGAATAAAATTGAATTACTAAATTACTTGATTATACTAAGGGTTGGGGGGGCACAAGAAATATTCTTAATTTTTTTTTAAATTATTATACTAAATAAAATTATTGTTGTATTTTGCAACTGTTTTAAAATACAACAGTATATGACAAATAAAGTTGATGATCAGACAATTAAAAAATTCAGGGAAATTCTGCGGCGTTTCGAAAGGGAAATTTTCGTACAGAGCAATGATTGTTGCTGCAATGGAGTAACGCTTGCCCAATGCCATACGCTATTAGAAATAGAAAACAAAGGCAATATCAGCATTACTGAATTATCAAAAATACTTGGTCTTGATAAAAGTACAATTAGCAGGACTATAGATGGACTGGTTAATATTGGACTGGTTGATCGTAGCATTCCTGAAGAAAACAGACGTATGACAATGCTGCAACTCACAAAGGCAGGGAAAAAAATTTGTCAATCTATCAATGCTAAAAACGACGAATACTTTGCTGCCATTTTGTCGTCGCTTACCGGTCCTGAAAAAAGTGAGTTTCTTAAAATATTTGAAAAGATCACCGGCCAAATGGTTCAGTTAAGGTCGGTATGTACGCAAACTATATGCAAGGATTAAAAAAAAAAGTACATGATTACCTATTTATTTGCAGATAAAAACGATCTCAGCAACATATCCCTTTTGTTGAAAGAAAGTAATTTACCTTTTGAGGATATAGAGGAAAGTGGTGTTCACTTTATCATGGCAAAAGAAAACGAACAAATTGTAGGTTGCATTGGATTGGAAAAATATGAAACAGATGGATTGCTTCGTTCATTTGCAGTGGATCGTCATTTTCAGGGAAAAGGGTACGGCTATGAGTTATTTAACAGACTTTTAGTTTATGCTGTGCAAAATGGGATTCAAACCTTACACTTGCTCACTAATACTGCAACCGATTATTTTATTAAAACCGGGTTTCGCATGGAAAGAAGAAGCAAAGCCCCAGAAGTTATTCAAAACAGCAGAGAATTCAAAAGCATTTGTCCTTCCTCCTCAAATTATATGGTACTAGAGGAAATTTCAAAATATGTAACTAATCATGTTGAATAAATTTAATAACAATATGAAATTTCCCCTAAAAAAACATGCAGTTATTGAAGAAAGCATAAAAGCTGAATCAAATATTAAGCAATTAATACAGTTGGCACTACCCGTAATTGCCATTTCCTTCATGTCGATGGCATACAGTTTTATCAATATCCTATTTGTGGGTAAACTGGGTAGCAATGCTGTTGCAGCTGTCGGATCTGCAAGCTTTTTCATGAACTTGAGCTGGGGGATTTCGGCTTTGCTCACTGTGGGTATTGGAATTAAAGTATCCCATTCCATGGGAGAGAAAAATATACTATTATCAAAGAGCTATGTAAGAAGCGGAATACTGGCCATCATCTTTCTTGCCATTGTTTACTATTTATTAATAGCAATCTTTAGAACTTCCCTGATTGGCTTTATCAGTTTAAACAATCCTGAAATTGAACAATCGGCAGCCAACTATTTGTTTTTGGTTGGAATGAGTATCCCATTTTCGTTCCTGAACCTGTTTTTCTCGAATATATTCATAGGTTATGGAGATAGCAGGTTACCATTTAAGATTACCGGTATCGCATTTGGCCTTAACATGCTGTTGGATCCTTTGCTTATTTTTGTTGCAGGTATGGGCATAAATGGAGCAGCCTTTGCCACTATTATTTCACAAGCTCTGGCAAGCATATTGTTTTACAGAAAATTAAATCACAGCGAAGCTTTACGACCTAGCGGTGTTACTTTTCGCAGGGCTCATCTTAAAAATTTATTAGGATTAGGGTTAAGTCCGGCTATTCAGCGAATTTCATTTACCATTATTGCCATAATCATGGCTCGGATTATAAGTAATTGGGGGGCAACTGCCATTGCCGTGCAAAAAGTAGGAATTCAGATTGAGGCAATAACTTATATGACAGCAGGTGGGTTTATGTCTGCCCTGTCGTCCATTTCAGGAAAAGCCTTTGGAGCAAAAGACTATAACAAACAATGGGCCACTTTTCGATCAGGAACGTTCCTTGCCTTCATTATCGGCATAATAACTTCGTCTCTCTTTATTGCTTTTCCTGAAAGTCTGTTCTCAATCTTTCTCAAAGAAAAAAAAAGTATTGAGATGGGGAGTGAATACCTGACCATACTTGGATATTCTCAATTATTTATGTGTATGGAATCGATGGCTACTGGAGCCTTTTTTGGCTGGGGAAGAACCAGTATACCAGCAATCACAGGAATATCACTTACTGTCATTCGAATACCGATGACCCTCTTATTCATCCACTTCTGGCAAAATTCCCTGATATCAGTTTGGTGGAGCATAAGTATAAGTAGCATTGCAAAAGGCATCATTCTTGTATTGCTATATATTATTCTTTTTAAACTATTTATAAAAAAACAAAAACCATTATTATATGAATCAGGCAGTTTGTTATTTAAATACGAATAAAAAAAATTATTTAAGTAAATCACAGAATTTCATGAAATGTTGTCCAGGGACTTATGTTAAGAAAAAATCAATACCTATGAACGAGAATATGTTTAAATCAGTATCTGCTCAAATAAAAGGAGATTTATGGCTGGATGCTTTGTTTGGAATCGAAAAGGAAAACATTCGAGTGGATGAGGCTGGCAATTTAGCACAAACACCACATCCGAAGGTATTTGGAAACAAAAGGAAACATCCCTATATAACTACAGATTTCTCAGAAAGCCAGGTAGAAATGATTACTCCCCCCCTACCCGACATAAAGCAAACACTGGGCTTTCTTGAGACCCTGCATGATTTGATTAGCCTTGAGTTATCTAATGAATATCTCTGGCCGCAAAGTATTCCGCCTATTTTACCAGATGATAAACAAATACCCATTGCTCAATTTGATGAAGATGGAAAAGAATCACAGCAATACCGCGAGTTTCTTGCCCAGAAATATGGTCCTAAAAACCAGTTATTTTCAGGAATCCACTTTAATCTTTCTTTTGGCGAAAAACTACTGAAAATGCTTTATAATAAAAGTGAGACATCCTTATCTTACGAAGATTTCAAGGATGAGGTTTATTTAAAAACTACCAGGCAGCTACTCCGGTTGAGATGGTTGTATGTATTACTTTTTGGAAATAGTCCTGTAGCTGACTCATCGATGGAACTCAAATGCAAACAATCGCCTTTTAGCATTGATAAACATGTACTTGGACTTTCAATACGGAATAGCTGTTATGGTTACCAGAATATAAATGAATTATTTCCAGATTACAGTTCGGTAAAGAACTTTAAGCAAAGTATAGACAAAATGGTGGAGGAAGGAAAACTGGCATCTTCAAAGGAATTGTATTCTCCTGTACGACCTAAGTTTACGAAAGACCCTGAACATATTTCTTACATAGAAATCCGCTTTATTGATATAGATCCATTAGCAAAAGCCGGAATAACCGAAGAAGCATTATATATTCTGCATACGCTGGCTATTTATGGCCTGCTTACGGATGAACCTGATAATTTTGAAGCCGGAGCCCAATCGCAGGCAAACAAATATCATGGATATGTTGCCTTATTCGGATTGAATCCATTACCCTTTGTACACAATCAGTCAGGAGAATATATTGATATTTGGTCCAAAGCTGGTAATCTTATGCAAGCAATAACTGAATTATTTCAACGACTTTCGGTGAATAACGCAGCCTATAGAAAAGCATGGGAAATGGCAACATCTTTAATCAATAATCCCAAACAGCGCAGGGTTTATGAGGTATTGGATGGAATTCTAAAAATGGGATATGTCCCTTTTCATATGGAAAAAGCGCGTCAATATTTTAGTGAAAGCAATCAAAGAAATTATAATTTTATTGGATTGGAAGATATGGAGTTATCTACCCAATTATTACTGCGTGAGGCGCTGAAAAGAGGAATTTCTTTTGAAATTCTCGACAGGAAAGAAAATTTTATCCGTCTGCAACAAAATGGAAATATACAATATGTGAAGCAGGCGACAAAAACCTCCCTCGACAATTATGCCAGCATATTGGCAATGGAAAACAAACTGCTTACAAAAAAAATTCTCCATGAAGCTGGTCTTCGGGTTCCAAAAGGACTGGAATATACCCAGGCAGAAACAGCAAAAAACGACTTTTTTTTGTTTAAAGAAAAACCCATTGTAGTAAAACCAAACCAAACCAATTTTGGTATTGGTATTACCATTTTAAAAGAAAATACAGATGAATCTATATTTCAAAGAGCCATAGACATTGCTTTTGAGCATGATACAACCATCTTGATTGAAGAATTTATTGCTGGCAAAGAATTCCGTTTTTTTATCATTGGCAATGAGGTAGTGGGAATATTGCATCGGGTACCTGCAAATGTTACCGGTAACGGTAAACTATCGATTCATGAATTAGTACAAATTAAAAATCAGGATCCATTAAGAGGAAAAGGATATCACACCCCATTGGAAAAGATTCAGTTGGGTGAGGCAGAGGCTATGTTTTTAAAGTCACAGCAAAAGGATTTCCAATATACACCTGCCCCCGGTGAAATTGTTTTTTTACGGGAAAATTCAAACATCAGCACTGGTGGCGACAGTATAGATTTTACAGATGATATACCCGATAGCTATAAACAAATTGCTGTAAAAGCAGCACAAGCACTTCAAGTAAAAATTACAGGACTGGACATGATTATTCTGGATTATACGCAAGAACCAACAGCAGCAAATCATGCCATTATTGAATTAAATTTTAATCCGGCTATACATATTCATTGCCATCCATATAAAGGTAAAAACCGTAAATTGAATGAAATATTAATGGATATATTGGGGTTTCAGGTTGTATAAAGATATGATTATTTTTTCATTGAAAACAAAAGTTAGAATTGTCAATTTCTTTAACTTATCAGTTTAATTATGCTTGACATTTTAAATTTCAAAAAAAAGTGATTACAACTTTATACAGGCCAGTTGGTCCGAAAGAACTTGAGTTGATTGAGCAGTCTGGTTGGAAAAAGTTCCACCCCGATTACCCGAACAACCAATTTTTTTATCCCGTTATGAATGAGGAATATGCGATACAAATTGCAAGAGAATGGAATGTTCCTGCATCCGGTTCTGGCTTCGTTACAAAGTTTGCAATTAAAACAGATTATTTAAGAAAAGTTTGACATACAAAATGTTGGTGGACAAATTCACAACGAACTATGGGTTCCTGCAGAAGAACTTGAAGAATTTAATAATAACATCATAGATCAAATTGAAATAACTAAGTCATTTTATCTAACAGATGAATGAGAAACTCTGGCTATAACAAGTAATTACTTTCAATGACAAGATATAAGATTGTTTTGAAAAACAGAATTAATTTTAAAATATTTGGCACATTGTTAATATTTATAGTAAATTTCGTTATTGAAAAACAATTATCAAAATATTACTTAAAATGCGATGTTTAGCTACAAAATTGAAAATAACAATGTATATGAAAAACAACATTATTTACCAGCTTAATTCTTTTTTATTAAAAAAGGCATTTTATAATGCAGTCTTATTAACTGTTTTTTGCTTTAGCACAAATGCCCAGCCAGGTGCCAACGACCCTACATTTAACCCCGGTACGGGAGCAAACAGTTGGGTCTGGACAACCGCCCTACAAAGCGATGGTAAAATTATTATAGGAGGCGATTTCACTTCCTATAATGGAATTACAAGAAACTATATTGCCCGCCTTAATACCGACGGAACGTTGGATGATACATATAACACTAGTATGGGTGCAAATAATCATGTTTTTACAACTGCCTTACAAAACGATGGTAGAATTATTATAGGAGGCGATTTTACTTCTTATAATGGAACTTCAAGAAACTATATTGCCCGCCTCAATGTCGATGGAACGCTTGACGCAACTTTTAACCCAGGTACAGGTGCAAACAATACTGTCGGCACTACAACCATGCAAAGCGATGGTAAAATTATTATCTGCGGTAGTTTCACTTCCTATAATGGAACCATAATACACCGTATTGCTCGCCTCAATGTCGATGGAACGCTTGATGCTAATTTTAACCCCGGGACGGGAGCAAATAATGCAGGATTAAATTGTGGGGTATACACAACATCCATACAAAGCGACGGGAAAATTATTATAGGTGGTGATTACACTTCATATAATGAAACTCCAATAAACGGTATTGCCCGCCTCAATACAGATGGAACGCTTGACGCAACTTTTAACCTCGGTATGGGTGCAGGCGGTTATGTCTATTCTACTTCTATACAAAGTGATGGGAAAATTATCATTGGTGGCGCATTCAATTCCTATAATGGAACTACAAGAAACAGTATTGCTCGCCTCAATGCCGATGGAATGCTTGATGCTAATTTTAACCCTGGTTCGGGCTTGGGAGGAGTATACCCCTATGTATCTACAACTGCAGTACAAAGCGATGGTAAAATTATTATCGGAGGCACATTCACTTCCTATAATGGAACCATAAGAAAATTTATTCTCTGTCTCAAAGCCGATGGAACATTGGACACTACTTTTAACCCCAGTATTGGAGCAAACGATTGTGTCAATACAACCGCCATACAAAGTGATGGTAAAATTATTATCGGTGGTAATTTTACATCCTATAATGGAACGGGTAGAAATAGAATTGCAAGAATTTTAGGCGGTAATGCAGGAATAAGCTCTATGCAGTCAAAAACAATATACATTTATCCCAATCCTGTTTCTGAAGAATTGAATATTGAAGCAAAAGGAAATAATGAACAACTATACTATGAGATTATGAATTTATACGGAAAAGTGCTTTTTACAGGTAATTTCTATGAAAAAACTATTGTTCAATTAGCTGATCTTGTTCCGGGAGTTTATTTAGTTAAACTTGTAACTAACAAAGGCTTTGAAATTAAAAAAATTATAAAGGAATAGAAATCAAAAGGACAGACTATTGACAGAGAAGAATAACAACCCATTCAAAATACACAATAACTTTCAATGGCGGGTCATAAGAATGTTTAGAAAAACAAAATTAATTTTAAAATATTTGGCACATTAAAACAATTGCCAAAAAATTATTAATAATGCAATTAAAAAAGTATTGATATTTAAAACCTTAAATTTGACAATAAATTTAATTAAACTTTTTTAAAAACTAAAAAAACACCCCATGATTGCTAACTTTTCTAAAAGAATTAAATCAGGTTTCCTCATTCTATTACTCATTATGCCATTAATATCATTTTGTCGTATAGATAAACATGATATTGTAATTACCAATGTTAACATTGTTGATGTAAAAACAGGGAAAATATTAAAAAATAAAACAATAGCTATTGACAATAATCGAATCACTGCCATTTATGATAAGGAAATTATAAGCTCAGATTCAACTATTGTAATTAACGGAAAAGGTAAATATCTCATCCCCGGACTTTGGGATATGCATGCTCACTATAAATGGAGCCATGTAGATCTGGATCCCTTACTAATTGCCAATGGTATAACAGGAGTTAGAGAAATGTGGGGTAATATGCCAGCCTTTGTATATATACCAATAAGAACACAACAGCAAAAGTTATTATCTCCGGATGTTTATCTTTCAGGTGATCTTCTTGATGGAAATCCGCCGTCTTTTCCTGCAGGCTGTTTAGTAATTACAACACCAAATGAAGCTATTGATGCAGTACAAAGTCAAATTGACAAAAAAGTTGATTTTATTAAAGTTTACAGTAGCTTATCTGAAGATTGTTTTATGGCTATTGCTAAAGAAGCCAAGAAAAAGAACATCACATTCGCCGGTCATATACCCAATGGAGTTTCAATCTACAAGGCAATTGAAGCAGGAATGGTCAGCTCGGAACATTTATATGGGTTTCTGAATGCATGCTCATCTGTTGACACATCAAATCAAGCACTTATTAGTACATTTTCCGAAAAAAGGTTTGATTCTCTATGCTCTGTGTTAGCTAAGAGTGGTATGTGGTTATGCCCAACCTTAACAGTTAACAGGGCAATGGAATATTTAAACGATACGACATTTACAAATGATAATAGAATGGCGTATCTTCCCGGATATGTTATTGACATATGGAATCAAAAAATAAACCCTTATACAAAAACCGAAATAGATAATTTTGCTATAAGTGCAAAAACAAGGTATCTTTTTGAGCTAAACTTAATAGGCAAAATGAATAAGAATGGTGTAAAATTTCTTGCAGGAACCGATTTTCCAAATCCTTATGTTTTCCCTGGATTTTCTCTGCACGATGAATTGTCGCTTATGGTTAAGGGAGGTATGCAGACACTTGATGCTTTAAAGACTGCAACAATCAATCCTGCAATATTTATGAACAAAGAAAATGATTTTGGTTCTGTAGAGGTTGGAAAAATAGCAAGTTTATTACTTTTAAACATGAACCCACTGGAGAATATTGAAAATACAAAAACTATTGAAACTGTTATCATACGAGGAAAGGTGTATAATAGGAAAGCGCTGGATTTAATGTTAGTACAATCAAAATCCAACGGCAGATAAATTGTTCTATAGATCAGAAACCAAGACAAAACTAAAGTAAGCAGTAAATTATAGATGGAAAACATAACACTACAAGGAGAAGAAAACTTTTTATCTATAACTTTTGACGATGTTTATGGATTTCCAAACTCAACTTGCCATTGGGGCGGATACGAAGTTCGCACAAATTTAAAAATCAAATCAGGAAACTTTCAAGTTAACTCCATACTTTGGACATCGACCGGAGAATTGCATGAATTCTTTCAACAACTAAAAGAATGTAATCGCAACTTGAAAGGAATTGCCAATTATATGTCCTATGAGGGGAATTTAATATTCACTGCTACTTACGATACAATGGGTCATGTAACTATTAAAGGTGAATTTTCAGAACAAAATCAATTTAATAACAATTTAAGATTTGAATTTTTATCAGACCAGACATTTATTTCCAATACAATTCAAGACCTTGAACGAATTTCTGAAAAATATGGAAACATGTTTGGTGTGAAAAAACAAAATAAACATACAGTAAATTGATTTCAGCAGTAGAGAATGTGCAATTATATATCGTAAATCCCTTTGTATGCCTTCGAGCAAACCCTTTGTACACCTTCGTGGTAAAAATAACTGCAAATCAAAAATTTCTACTAATGTAATCGTAAGTAACTTTACTATCCCCGTAATACATCATTTATTTTTTTAATTGAAACATGCTAAATTTTACAAACAAAAAAAACATTTAACTAAATTTGTAATTAATTGCGTTATATATCTCAAACAATTCAATTAAAATGGAAATAAAAGAAAATTCTTTAAAAGCAGGAGAAAAAATAGCAACATCAGTCTGGTGGCGAAAAAAGAGGATAAAATATAATATTGGCCTTATTATTAGTGGTATTATTGCATTTATCATTTACCGCAATTATTGTAGAAAAACTTGTTAAACCCAATAATCCCGATGCAGAAATGAATTTGATTTTTATATTTATTCAGGGGCTCTTTTATCTAATATGCATGCTAATCGCTAATATTTTCTATTTTTTAGGACCAATAGCAGAAAAGCTAATAAAACCAAAAAATATAAACATATACCGAAAAATAACCTTTGGATTGGGTTTTTGGTTTTCTTTCGCTTTGCCTTTTTCAATTCCAGTGGTTCTCCTTATAAATATTTAATGAAATATGAAACAATCTCCTCTTGTGCGAAGATTGTAGGCATCATCAAATCGCAAACCCCAAACTTCCAGCAAGTGCAATCGTAAATCAAAAATCGTAAATCGTAAATAACGTTGTGTGCCTTCGTGCAAATCCTTCGTGTTTGTGGTTAAGAAAAATCGTAAATCCCAAAACTTTCAGCAAGTGCAATCGTAAATAAAAAAGACTTTTTCAAATTTTTTTCCTCTTTAAAAAATTCTACGAATCAATTCCCTGCCATTCTGTCACATCCCGAGGCTCCGCGACGACGTCCGCTGACATTCTGTCACGTTCGGAGACTCCGCAACAACATCCGACGACTCCTTGACCTCGTCCAAACTCTCTGCGACATCATCCCAAGACTCCGAAAACACATCCAAACAGTCAGAGACCTCGTTCAGACAGTCCGAGATCTCGTCCAACGTCTCAGCGATGACGGCCAGATAGTCCGAGACAACATCCCAAAACTCCGAAAACACATCCAGACAGTCCGCAAACTAGTCCAACAACTCTTCGACAACATCCAGAAACGCCGCTATCTCATCCAAACAATCCGCAACAACGTCCAACAACTCCGAGGCCACATCCAGATAATCCGAGGCCTCGTCCAGATAATCCGAGGCCTCGTCCAAACAATCTGCGACGATGTCCAGATACTATGCAATGACTTCCAACGATTCCGAGATATCATCCAAACAATCCACGACCTCGTCCTACTAATCCTCTCTCAAGTCCACCCCTCCCCTATCAATGTTAAATATTTATAAGTTCACGTCCAAAAACATGCTGACTAATTGAAACAATTCCTCCTACCCGCAAATTCTCAAAACATATTACAAAAAAGACATTCGTACATACCAAAAGCCAATTCCACAAATTACCAATCCTATAATACCAACTTCTCTGTAATTTCCACCTCCTTAATCGTAAATCGTAAATCCAAAATCGTAAATTTCTCTAGGGTTCTCTGCGTATTCTTTGCGAATTCTATATTAAAAAATTCACAAATCTTAAATCCAAAACTTGCAGCATAGTCGAACTATCGCAAATCGTAAATTATAAAATTATTTTTTTATAATAAAATTAGATATATCTTTACTTTTGTTTTTTAAAGTAACATCTTATGGGTTTAGATTTCAAAAAAATAAAAAACTTATTTGTAGTTGAAAGCGACATAGATCAATCTCAAGCAAATTTAAAAAAAGAAGAAACTTCTACTCCAAATCAAAACAATATACAAAAAAATAATACCAATCCACCTCCAGTTTCAAATTTAAACCAAACAAACACAGGTGGAAACTACGATCAAAAAATCTTCGATTCGCTCATTAAAGTATTAGAAGACAAAAATCTTCCTGGAGAAGATTATATGGAGTTTATGGAAGCACTCCAGAACATGAAGAACATTCAGCTCGACGAATCGGTTAAAATGCAAACAGTATTAGCAACCCTTTCTACCAAAGGACTCTCAAAACAAAAAATCCTCGAAAGTGCCGATTTCTATATAAAAGTTTTAGAAGATGAAAAAAACAAATTTAATGAAGCCCTAAAACAGGAAACAGCAAAGCAAGTCGAATCTAAACAAAAAGAAATAAAGGATCTTGAGGAGCAAAACAAAGCAAAAGCTGATCAAATAGCACAACTAACTTCAGAAATAAATCAAAATCAACAACAAATAACCAAAGTAAAAACATTGCTCGACGAAGCATCATTAAAAATAAAAGCGACAGAAAACAATTTCATATTTACCTTTGAAGCAGTTATTTCTCAAATTAAAAACAATTCAAATAAAATCAATTCAATATAATTTAAACAAATAGGAGGTTCATTATTATGTTAGATATGTCATCATCAGGCTCAGGCAATAAAACACCAAAAAGTTTCTGGAAACGACCTGAAGGTATCACAGGGGGTCTTTTTTTGGGAGGTATTATTTTAGGAGCAGGGTATCTTTTATATACTTTCTTGCCTTTTATCGTTTCAATATTACAGAATACGCTCAAAGCTACCATCTTTTTTGTTCTATTAGCTGCTTTGATATATGTTATTCTCGATAAAAAATTCAGAACACTAATTTGGTACATGTATAAAAGCATAATGCGTGCTGTTACTTCTTGGTTCGTTCAAATAGATCCCATCGGAATATTAGAAACTTATGTTGAAGACCTATACAAAAACCTCCGTGAAATGGATGGACATATTGCTAAATTAAAAGGTCAGGTAGCAAAACTTCAAAGAGTTATCGACGACAATTCCCGCGAAATGGAAGAAAGCATGCGCATGGCCGAACAGGCTAAAAAAGCAGGCAACAAAGATATTCTTATTATTAATACCCGCCAATATGGGAGACTAGAAGAATCTAACAAACGATATAAAGAACTTCTGAGTAAAATGGAGATTTTATATCGCATTCTTTCCAAAATGTATAAGAACTCTGGTTATCTTATCAAAGATATAGAAAACGAAGTTCGTATGCGCAAACAAGAACGTGCAGCAATTCAGGCTGGATATTCAGCAATGAAAAGAGCAATGTCAATTATCAATGGTGATCCCGATAAAAAAATGATGTTCGATATGGCTATGGAAGCTATTGTTGACGATGTCAGCAACAAAGTTGGAGAAATGGAACGATTTATGGAAGTATCATCCACCTTTATTGACAGTATTGATCTGCAAAATGGCATTTACGAACAAAAAGGGCTGGAATTGTTAGAAAAAATGGAAAACGATGGCATTTCATTCTTAATGGCAAGCAACAAAACAAAAGAAATTCCAACAGCCGAAGAAGCAAAAATTATTCCGAATAGCGAAACAGATAAAAATACAGTTGACGATAAGGCTACAGATAATAACTACAAGAGTTTCTTTAATTAAAATCTGACTTTAATATATTATTAGCCAACATTTCATAGAATTATTAATACAACTTTTAATAATCTGTGAATTGTTGGCTTTTTTTATTGCTTTTTCCTTAGCCTTTCACCAATTCTTTAAACAATCTACCCCGTTCTTCAAAATTTTTAAACATCCCATAACTAGCTGCAGCAGGAGATAACAAACAAATTGTATTTGTTCGGGTTTTGTTTTTAGCAACGTCCACAGCCTCTTCAAAAGTCTTTACAGTAAAGTATTGCTGCGAATTAATATTTTCATATTTATTTAATTCAAATAATATTCTTAAACCTGCTTTTTCTATAAAAATAAAATGTTCAATTTTTGTATTAATTAAAAATGCAGCCAAATCGCAATAATTAATACCCCTGTCAAAACCTCCCAGGATTATCGTATTGACATTTTTTAAAGTTTTAATAGCTTCTATCGTCGCTTCAGGAATTGTTGCAATAGAATCGTTATAATAAATTATATCATTATATTTTCCAACATATTCAATTCGGTGTTCCAATCCTTTGAATTCAGTAATTCCTTTTTTAATATATTCATCAGGTATCACTTTTGCTTTACAAGCAATAGTCGCAGCTATGATGTTCAACAAATTATGATCTCCTTTCAAAAAAAGATCTTTGCTTATTTCAAACTCAAAAACAAGCTGATTATTCGGTTTTAATATTATAGAATTATTGCTCACAAATACATCGTTTTCTGAATTTTCTGTAAGCGAATAAGGTAGTACTTTACTTTTTATTTTGTTTTCATTTAACAATGATTTTATAAGCTCATCTTCTTTATGAAAAATAAAAAAATCTCTTTCCTTCTGATACTTGGCAATATTAAACTTTGAAAGTTGATAATCTTTATAATTATTGTAATGATCAAGGTGCTCCTGAAATAAATTAAGTAATATGGAAATATGGGGTGATACAGATACGTATTCTAACTGATGAGAAGATAATTCACAAACAATAATAGTGTTATCGTCAATATTATCAATCATATCAAAAGGAGGAACACCAATATTTCCAACTAAAATGGAATTATTATTAAAAGAATGAACAATATTAAATATCAGACTTGATGTTGTGCTTTTTCCTTTGGTTCCAGTAATACCTATTATTTGATTTCTGTATTGACTCAAAAACATATTGGTTTGCGAAGTAATATTTTCCTTATTTACTTTCGTTTGCAAATTGTTTAATGAAATTCCTGGTGTTTTTATTATTAGATCAAATTCATCAATAAAATTTAAATATTCCCTTCCCAAAATAAAATGCACGAATTTGTCTTTTTTCAATGCATCCGATTTATTCAAAATGTTTTCATCTAAATCTGCAATAGTAATAATAAGTTCTGGAAAATACTTTCTAAATGTTTTATAAGTTGATTCCCCCTCGCGACCATAACCAAGAATCAATATGTTTTTATTTTGAATTAACTGATATAGATATTCCTTCATTTACATATATTTCTTTAAAGTATTTTCAAAATCAACATTTAAAAAATGTTCCTCATTAAATTGTTTCAAAAGTTTAACTTCATCAATTCCTTTAAAACGCTCATAATTCTTTAGGGTTTTATAATAATTCAATAAATATGGTAAATCTTCATTTGATGAATAATGCTTTTTTAAAGTTAAACAAAGCGCAATATTCACTTCATCAACAGTTCCAACGCATTCAAAAGGCTTAACATTCTCATTTCCTATCAGTTGATTAAAGTAATGCATCATTTCAGAATCATTTAGAATATTTTCACCATAAATTCTAATCAACTCATTTGATGATATGAATGGAGAAAGAATAATAAAAGTAAATAAACATTTTGGGCATTTACAGCACCATTCATCAACTTTGCTTCCAACATTACAACTTCTGAAAGACTTGAATTGTTTTTTGCAATCAGAAAATAACTTCGCTATCTGCAATTCACTTAAAGGTCTTAAAAAACTAAAATAATTAAAATCCTCCGAAACAAACTCTTTCACATACAATCTAAAATCTCTTTCAAATTCATATGACTTAGAATACTGATGATTAATATTGCTGCCATCTACCGTTGCTTCATTAGCACTTGATTCGTTAGATAATGCAATGTTTTTTCTCTTCACTATTGCTGCTATTAATATTGAAACAAAAGCCAATAATGCCGAAAAAGGCGTATGTCCATTTAAAAACCCTTTATTGTTTAAATCAATAAGATTTGGGTCAATCGTTCTATATATTTTTATAATGCTATCATCATTAAACCCAGCATTTTTTGCAGTATCAATACTTGCTTTTCTCGGATTTAAAATTAAACATAAATTATCTTTGTATTCTCTGTTCAATAATTCCATTGTTACTATTGAATCTTTTCCACCACCAACTGGAATTATATTAGAATCAATAAGTTCATATTTTTCTTTCTCAGACTTAATTGTTGCATTACATTCAATTTCCATAAAAGAATCTTCATTTATATCAATAGAATTGATGTAAAAAAACTCTCCCAGTCCATTGTAATATATTTTTTTCCAAAAAGATATTTGTTTTTCCTCAAGCAAAAATGGTTTAATAATAACCTTTTTTGAACAAGTCGCTTTCCAGTAACTTATTAATTCAACCATTCCAATATGAAAAACCAGATTATTCAATTTCTTTTTTGACAATATTTCATATTTTAACGAATTTGTTATTGGAATTCTAATAGTTGGTTTAAAATAAAACCTCTCAGAAATATTAAAGAAATAAGTTATTAACAATTCATTTTCTTTAAGTTGTACTTTAAAATCATCAAAAGAAAAAAGAGGATAAGAATTTCTCAGGTCAATAAATTTGTTATGATTTGAAGTTCTCACTATTGATTTTATATATGGTATTATTTTTGATAAAATATTATTAGTTCACAATTCAAAAGTATAAAATTGCGTTAATAATTTAGGAACGAATTATGAAAAATATTACTTTTATAAAGAATTTTCAAATGAAACCTAATCAAATCAAACCGGCGCAAGGGAAATTATTAATTTCCGAACCTTTTTTAACTGATTTTTATTTTAAGAAATCAGTTGTTTTACTTGCAGAACATAATGAAGAAGGCTCTTTTGGGTTTATAATTAATAAACCTTTAGAAATAAAAGCATACGACTTACTAAAAGATTTTGCAGATTTTGAACCCAAAATCTATTTGGGAGGTCCTGTAAAAACAGACACCATTTATGCTATTCATTCACTTGGCGATACAATTCCAGAAAGTAAGCAAATAACAAATGGATTATATTGGGGAGGCAATGTCGAAATTATTTTTGAATTAATAGCTAGTAAAAAAATAAGTACCAATGATATATGTTTTTATATTGGTTATTCTGGCTGGAGTGCAAATCAATTAAACAATGAGCTCAAAGAAAAATCCTGGATAGTTATGAATCCAACAAATGAGCATATACACAGCGCAAAACCCGAAAACTTATGGAGTGAAATATTAAAAAGTATGGGTAACGAATATGCCATTTGGGCAAATCCTCCACTTAATCCCTCTCTAAACTAAAACAAACAGATAGTTTATTGAATAGCCTGTTTTATTTTATTTGCAATTTCTAAAAACTGAATTTCTGATAATTTAAGTTTGGTTTTCTTAAAATCAATATCATAAATAGTGTTAATAGGCACAAGATGTATATGAGCATGTGGTACTTCCAATCCTATTACAACAATTCCTACTTTTTTACAAGGAATAACCTTTTCAATTGCTTTGGCGATTTTCTTAGCAAACAAGAACAAACCCTTATAATTTTCGTCTTCAATATCAAAAATGTTGTCAGTTTCTTTTTTAGGTATAACAAGAGTATGACCTTCAGCTAATGGATTAATATCTAAAAAAGCAAAATAGTTATCATCTTCTGCTATTTTATAAGAAGGTATTTCATTGTTTATAATTTTAACAAATATAGAAGTCATAAATATAACATTTTATCTTATTATTTCAACAATTTGAAACATTAAAATACCTGAAGGTACTTGTATTTGCACTTTTTCTCCAACAGATTTCCCCAAAAGCCCTTTTGCTATTGGTGAGTTTATAGATAATTTACCAACTTTTATGTCTGCTTCATTTTCTGGAACCAAAGTGTAGGTCATTAAAGCATTTGTTTTAGTATTTTTAATTTTAACAGTTGATAAAATTAAAACTTTAGAAGAATCAAGCTTTGTTTCATCAATAATACGAGCATTAGTTATAATATCCTCTAATTTAGCTATTCTCATTTCTAACATACCTTGTGCATTTTTTGCTGCATCGTATTCAGCATTTTCAGATAAATCTCCTTTATCTCTGGCTTCAGCGATTTGTCTTGAAATTGAAGGTCTTTCAAAATTTACCAATTGATGTATTTCATCTTTTAGTTTTTGAAGGCCTTCTTTTGTATAATATTTTATTTCTCCCATAGCTAAATGATTTGAAAAAGTAATTTTCTTATAAACCACAAGAAGACCCAAATAAGGGTCCTCTTGCTAATTATAAGAAATAAAATTTAAGTTAAATTAAAAATTTTATAAGTTTATTCTAACACCAAAACTATGTGTTCCTTGAAAAGGATTTGTAGCTCTATAAGAATAATCTATTCCTAAAGTAGTAGATTTGTCTTTATTCAATGGCAATTCAATAGTCATACCAGCACAAGGACCTGTTAAAACATTTGTGTTATCAGTAATATAACTATCTGATTCTTTATCTGATTTTTTTTCAAATACATACCCACCTCTAAGCATTAAAATTGACTTCAAACTATACTCTAAACCAAATGAAAACTGATCTTTTGTAAATGCATTAGAAGTGAAATTAGCTGCTAAAGTAACTCTATGGTTAACTTGAGTTGTATCTTCACCCGAGAAAATCAGAAAATCATATGAAGCACCAATATTAATTAAAGAAGGTAATTCGTAATCAGCAGATTTTTGTTGAACTGTTATTTGGTTAGGGCTATTAACATCAAATAGTGCTCTTTTATCAAGTCCATCACCCCCAAATCGTAATTTTGTTCCGACATTTTTCATAGAAACACCAAATTTTATTTGTTCTTGTTCGCCAGTAATATATTGAATACCAGCATCAATTGCAACGCCCGTAGCTTTTGCATTTGATATTGCTTCATTAATGATCTTTAAATTGAACCCTCCAAATATACTATTGGAAAATGCTTTTGAATATGCAATTCCAATATTAGATAATGAAGGTTTAAACTTACCTATTCCTCCATCAGGTAATTCTGTTTTAGTAATTTCTATCTCTCCAAAACTCATCGTCATTAATGAAAGACCTAAAACTCCACTTTCCCCTACACGTTGAGAAATACCAAAACTACTAATATTAACACCAGATCCTTTCAACCATTCGGTTCTTGCAAAAATCACTTCGGTTTTAGGAGTAAATGCTAAACCTGCTATATTCAAATAAGTAGCTTCAATACCACGTATTGATGAAGAATTTGCTAATCCCCAACCAGAACTTCTACCCCAAGGGTTTATTAGTAATTCTCCACCTCCAGCTTGTCCCGATCTATCCTCATTTCCTGCATTGCTATTTTTTACTAGTAATAAAGTAAATACAGTCAACAGAATTATAACAGTGAAATTATTATAAATATTTTTCATAGTAATTCAAATTTGTCTTATTAATAATTCCTTTTAAATATATATTTTAATTAAAATGCATTTAAGTCTACTGGTCGCATTATTCCAAACCATTTAATAACCTTTTCACCCACATCATCAACTTTTACATGTATTAAATAAACTCCTCCAGCTACAGGAATTCCTGCGGAATTTTTCAAATCCCAATCAAAAAAAGTAACTTGAGAATCTTTTGTAAATTGGCGAATAAGTGTACCATTGACTGAAAAAATTGAAATAGTACATTTATTTGGCAGGTTAACAAATTTAATTGTATTCTCTAATTGGCTTGTTTCATATGAAGAATAAGCATAATATGGATTTGGAATAACATTTATTAAATCCAATGCATTTTTTGCAGTAGTATTATCATTATATATTGTTTGCAAATCTATAGTACTAAAGGAGTACATTGGTGCATTATTATTTGGATGTGTTGTTGTAATGTCAACTTTATTACCAAATAAAAACTTCTTATACGGTCTATCTACCCTTAATCTTATTTTTGCATCACAACTCATCCAATCAAAGTTTTTATTTGCCATAGGCATACCTACCCACATTATAGACTTAAAAGCATTTCTATATGATGTTATAGTAGTAGAAGCTAATCTTTGAGCTAACCAAGCGCCTTCATCATATGCTGGACAATCGTCAACACCATCTCCAGCATGACCAACAATATAAACATAATGTTGTCCACCCCAAATTACCTGTTCCGTTGATGTCATAAAATTAGTAGTTGGATTAAATTTCATATCTCTGCCATTATCACCAACTAACCATGAGTTTTCAGAGAATATAATATTTAACCTTTCACCTGTTTCAATATTAATAGCATATCCAGGAAACCATCCCATACCTGTACCAGTAGTTTCTGGATTTCCCTCTTTATCGACAGATTTTCCTTTTCTTAAATAAAACTTCTTAGCATTTCCCTCTGATAATTGATAATCTTCACATATTTCCATTACTGGACACCTTGTCCATTTGCTTTTATCATTTGTAAATACCAAATCTACACTTTGAAGATATCCATATGAAGCTAAAGATAAATAGTTTGCTGGACCATATTTTGAATCAGAAGCTAAAATATAAGGTGCCCATGTTCCATTACCATTTATATTTGGATCAGTACTATTTGAGGCAATAGATAAAATTTTTCCAAAAAACCCTTTATTGTCAAAACCATATGAATCATTTCCGGATTTTATCCAATTCATATTTGAAGTATAATCCACATCTCCTACTCCATTAAGCCAAGGTTTAAAAACATCAGCGTAGGTAACACTTGAAAGTAATAAACCATTATTTACATCATTACTATCACGACCAGAGTAATAAGGTTGTCCAATTGAAATTGACAAACCTAAATCAAGTAAAATTTGCTCATTTTGAATTTTAATAGATTTTTCGGAACTAATAGTATATCCTCCTCCTATATCTGTTATTAAATCCCAATTAGCATCAACAATTTTTGTTGAATCATTTGCTTCAAAGGTAATACCTGTAACTGCTCTTTTATAAATAACATCTTTAAACTTTAATGTAAAGTTACCACCTTTTACTCCCAATGGATCAATTACTTTAACATTAATTGGACCAAATGTATTTTCATATTCTGGATCTTCTATTCTATAAGGAGGTTGGGTTATTGCCATTATTCTATCAATACTTTCCTGAGTTAATTCAAGAATGTTTCCTCCATTACCTTGTCCATCAAGTCTTTTTATTTTTGGGCCATATCCATAATAAGCATTAATTATTGTACCACCTCCTTCAACGGTTGGATTGTGAGGAATACCTGTAGTTACTCTAATGTTTTTTCTACCAGCCAAATATGGTTTTTTTTGTCCAAACAAACCATTTTGAATATTAGGATCCTGAGAATATTTCATATATTCATTATAACCATAAGTTATCGCCATATAATAATATTGCTTATGGTTAATAAGTCTGTCATCACCTGTTGCAAACTTGTCTTTCAATACTCTATATGAATGAACAATTCCTTTATTATTTGCTATAACTTTTTTATAAGAGCTTAAAAATCCAGTATTTGCATCAGATTCAAAGTTTACAAGGTCAGTTACATCATCTCTAATATCACATTGAAGAACCAAACGAGCTTTATCAACATCTGTTAAATCATTTGCGGTTACACTCGCATCTCTAAGCTGATATATCTGATATCCTTGAAAATTATAAGTAGAATCCCATCTTAAACCATGAGATATATTTGTATCTTCTGGTGTTATAATAGAAGGATCATATTCCTCATAATCTTCTGGAACATTAACATAATTATTAGATCCTTTTCTATTGGTAATATATATAATAAGCTCTTTGTCTAATTCCTGAATAGCTAAATCTGGCGCTGTAGGACCATCAATAACTTTAAAACAATTATCAAATAAAGTTTGACATTTATCATCTGCTTGTTTAAGTAATTCAACTGATGCCCATGCACCACCGGAACTTGCTCTTGCCCATGGCATTCCAACTGTAATATAATTAACAGCACCTGATTTTAGGACAAATGGACCTGCTGAATGCATAAAACGTCTATCCCCTTTTGCATTACCAGCAGTAAGTTCACTCCATTCTGGCATTTGAACACCACCAGTTCCCCAATTGCAAGGATCTGTTTTACCAGGAAACATAAAATCAGCTGGAATATTTGTACCACCGTTTCCACCATGACCATCTCCACCATAAGTCATTCTGGCTCCATCTTTCCATATTCCTCTTAAATAATTATAATAATCAATTGCAATCTCTGGATCATTTTGATAATCAGGTCCGGTTCTATTGTGATATACGAATCTTCTCATCCCAAAACGTTCATTATCAACAATACCATCACCAAAATTAACACCATTTACTGCTTCATTACAATTTTCGAGCGTTACTTTGTTAAATTTAGAATTATCTATTCCATCTGGATCCATATATGGTCCTTGAAAAAAGTCTATTCCTATAGCAGGTGGTTGTGGACCATATTCGTTTGGCTTACCACTTCCATCAATGTCATCTCCATTATAGCAATATCCTAATCCTCTAATAACATCGCAGCCACAATAATCATCATTAGAATCACCTAAATCTGTATCTGCCCATTGACTAAAATAAGTTCCTGTTAATTCATATGTTGACCGATTAATAATTTCATATGAAAAGAAAGACATATTATTAATTTCGTCATTTGTTGAAAAAGCAAACGCCTGTGCTCTAATTTCAAATCCAATTGGTTGTCCTTTTGATTCGGAATGTGTATTTCCTTTATCATTAAATACCCACCATACTGTTTGGTCACCTTTTAAGACTTGATCAGAAAGAATACCTATTCCTTCTGCAGGAATTGCAGGAGGTTTGCCTATATTTTCTGGGTTTCGAGGACAAAGTTCATTGGTAATATCATAATAAGGGTAATCACCATCAGCAGGATCGTATTCTCCATCACCATTAACATCTTTAAATGGTGCTAAATAATGACTCATTTTATCGGATAAGGGAACTGTAGTTATAGGATGAGCTGGGTATTGATCAGGTTTAAAATAATCTGGCATTATATATTCTGGAAATCTAGCTGGTTCACTTCTCCATGCAAGGAAATCATCTACATCTTTTCTATAAATTGTAAAATGTTTATCATATGTAACACAGGTTACAGGATCTACTTGAGCAGTACCATCAACTGTAAGAGGACCAGGCCAATAATCATTGCCGCTAGACCTATACATAAGTGCAGCAACTTTTAATTGTCCATTAATATCAATTCCTCCAATCCATAATGAACCAGAAAACATTGAAGTTTTTTTACTGTTACCAGGTATAAAATATTTTGGATTAGAAAAATCCCAGAACATATCTCCACCTGTGTTAATACGACAGTTTACATTATTTATATTTAAGTAAGTAGATCCACGAGCTGGTACACATCCAGCAGCAAGATTCTTAATTGTTTTACCGCCACCAGAAGGTTCTATAGGACGAACATTTTCTGCTTGAATACTATTAACAAAACTTATAATAATAAATAAGCCTAAAACAACTTTAATAGTATTTTTCATATATTTAATTGATATTAATTTCATCTTTATATATGTTTTATAAATTTAACTTCATTAAAAATTAATAGAAACACCTAATCTTATCCTTCTAGGTAAACTATAATTGAATGGACTATTTGTACGAATACTATATTGATCTTTGTATGCAACAACATCTCTTTGAGAATTTATTTGAGACTGAAATTCTGCAGCTGCAAGAAAACCATCATCATCTGCATTTCCTGTATAAGGATATACATTTACAATATTTTTAGTATTAAGAACATTTAAAATTAGAATATATACATTTACAAATGTTTGTTTTTTTCCAATTTTTAATTCAATATCCCTGTCAATTTTTGCATCAATTCTGTAAGACCAAGGCATTCTAGAGCCATATCTTGTTCCTTCTAACTGAGAATTAGGGCCTGGTTTATTAACTCTACTATAAGGAGTGCCTGATCCGGCTCCTAAAATAAAATTCACACCAGTATTTTCGAGCCATTTTATTTGCTTAGTACTGTCTCTTTGAGTTATAGGTCCATTGTAGTCATTACCTCCTCCAAAACGAAAATCTATAATGGTTTGAATTGCATGCCTTCTATCAGATTCCAAAGGAAATAATGTTCTAAGATTTGGTTGTCCTGCTGCTACCAAAGCCTGACTTGATGTAGCATCAGATCCTGTTCCATCAGCAAATTGAAGTGTATATGAGGCTTTAATCCATATGTTTTTGGTTCTTCTCAGGTCATAAGATAATATTAATCCTTTTACTGTGGAAAAATCGACATTACCGTAAGTAATGTATGTTCTTGGATAAGCATCAAAATATTGAATATTCTGAATTTGGTTTCTGGATTCTTTATAATATGCTTCTATTTTAAGAGAAGAACTATTATTTAATTTTTGTTGAAAACCCAACGAATAATCGACTGTTTTTTCAGGTTGTAAATTTGGATTATCTATAATATTATTAACCTCATTGATAAATAAATAATCAATAGGATTTAATTGATTGTTTGATTTTGGTCTTTGATTTAATACATCATAGTGAAATTGGAAATTAGCGACATCGGAAATAGGAAAAGAAAAAGCAATACGTGGAGATAAAGTTGTTTGAGGTTCATAATCTTTAAATGCTCCTGAATTAACCTCATCTTGATCTGGATTCTTTAAATAAGGAGCTATAGTTCCAGAAGAACCATGAATTGTAATTGGGTCAGTAATTTCTGTTCCGCTAGCATTATACCATTTATTCCCATTTCTATAACCTCTAATTGAAGTAGGGTTTTTTATATCATTCACATATACCACATAATCAGAGCCTATATTCGAAGGATGATCTTTTAAAGCATCAGGAATCCCAGTTAAACCATTTGTTTCTGAAACAGTATATGCTTCGTACATTAAAAATGGATCTTTTAAAACTTTTTGATTTGCATCAAAACGGTCAACACGCAATCCTAATTTAACAATTAAGTCATTTAATGTAAATTTGTCTTGAATCCAACCTGCTATATAAATTGGTTCAAAAGGAGCAATTTCACGTTTAAAGTTATTATTTTCATCTTTTGCAGTAAAGAAATCATCAAAACTTGGTTTGTTCGTTAATAGTTTTCCCGTATAATCATAACCATAATAGTTTACAATTCCTCTACCACTTCTTAATAATTCGTCTGCACTAAACATATCTATGGATAAAATGCTTGGATCTAAATTGTCTGTATCAATCCATTCTGTACTATTAGGAGCCATGTTTAGTTTTTTTCTTAAACTCCTTGAAAATTGATACTCTGTACTTTCATTATAAAGTCTATTATAATAAATAGTATCTTGAAAAATACCATTTTGATCAAAAATTTGTATTGGATTACTTTTATCTAACTCAGAAATATGGAAGTTGGTATTTTGTCTCATGATAGTCCATAATTCAGCAGGTTGAATATTGTATAAACTTGATTTATTTTGTTCATAAATAAAACCAACTTCAATTGAATGTTTTTTTATATCCGCTGAAAAACTAAATACACCACCAAACTGACTTCTATCAAACTTTTGATATTGATTCCAAGTAGTACCAGGAAGGCTCCATAAACCATAAGAAGCACCTGGTAAAGATCCATTTAACAAAGCATTACCAAGTTGAAGAGTAGTTAGACTATTAATTGCATTAGGATACTTACCATAAAGGTCATAATACTCTTGGGTATATGCAGCTAAATCTGGATTTAAATCTGATCTTTCAAAAGTTACAAGCGTATCTACCATTCCTCTATAAAGCATCCCATATAACCCAGTAATAGAATCTTGTCCAAGTGTATAGTTTGGCTCCCTGAATGTATTAAATTTACCTAAATAACCATAATCAAAATATCGATCTCCAAATTGTTCACTACCATATCTTAGTTGTCTTTTAGTATAATTAACTTGCAATTGATAATAAACATTCTTTAAAATTGAATTTGAATTGGCATCAGTATTAAATTTTTGAGATAATCTACCCCATATGTTCCATGTTTGGTCGATACGTAATGGATTATTTTTATAATTAAACATCGAATAAGCATAAACATAATCGTTTCCTCTATCATAATTAAATTTTCCCCCTACAGTAAAATTCGTATTTTTATTTAGTTTAAAATCTAATTTACCATTAAGATTAATATTTTTAGAAGCTGCATTTTGCTTAGTTCTTATTTGTTTCATATCATTTTTTGAAAGATATTCACTTTTAGGATATGCCACAATATTTGTAATATTCAAAACAGATGGTATATATGGTAATTTTTCCAAATCTGTTAATACTTCATCCTTTGCTGTCCACATTTTGATAGCTGATGGATTATCATCTTTGATGTAAGATCCTTCAACTGACAACCAGAATCCTGCAAGAGAATTGTTGGTTTTTTTTCCTAATGAATCCTTTTGAAAAAATAATGGTCCATATAAATTAATTCCAATCAAATTATATCCATATTTATCAAGAACCTGAGATGTTACACCTTCTGCTCCAAATCCCCAAACACTTGAAGGTCCTTTAGTAACAATGTTAATAACACCACCAGTAGCATCACCATAAGATGCAGGTAAACCTCCTGTCATAACATCCACCTGATCTATAGCTGATTTTGGTATATTTGTAGAACCCATTACTTTAACACCATCAATATAAGTAACAACACCTTCTGTTCTAGAGCCTTTTATACTTATGTCACCTACTTTTTCTGAAGTAGAAAAAGTACCACCAGTTGTTATTGCAATAGAACCAGCATCTCTACCAGGCATTTTATTAATTTCTTCAGCTGTTATTGTTTGACCTGTTTTTGTTTGATCTTTATCTATAAGGGGAACTTTGTAAGAAACAACTTCTACAATAGTAAGTGTAGTAGTTTTTGGATCAAGACTCAAGTCCTGAAAAGTTATTTTATCTGAACCTATTACAATGTTTGTAATCAATACTGTATTGAAACCAACATTTGTCGCCCTTAAGTCATAGGTGCCAGGAGGTATTGGCTTAATAGTAAATTCACCATTAATATCAGCAGCAGTTCCGCCAATTTGTTTACCACCTTTCTCTATCACAACACTTGCAAAAGGGATGGGTTCTTTTGTGCTTTTATCAACGACAGTTCCTTTTAAGGAACCCGATTGTGCCATTACTAACACATTGGTCGCCAGCACAACACCAACTAAAATGAGTAATTTTCGTAGCATATTTATAAATTTATGTATGGATTAATGTTTATTATGCTTTTTTAAGGTCGGTAAAGATAAAAAGATTTAAATTACAATTACAAAAAAATCTGTCTTTACCTATAATTTTTTTTTACTTATTTCATAATCAATTATTTTAAGTTAATTTTACTAATTATTTTAATACATTATATATATAATATAAAATCTTGTTAATTAATTATAATGTAAAAATAATATAAAAACAATTATAAAATTAAGAAATTTATTAACGGTAGTGATTTTTAATTTAACGGTAAAAAAAATTGAAAATTGAAAAATTTTATTTGCTTAAAAGCTGATTTATGTAGTCTCTCTTTCTCCTTGCTACCGGAACTTCCATTTTATTAGATAAAACCAAGATTCCACCATCTGTTCTTATGTAATTTTTAATGTGTTTCTTATTAACTAAATATGATTTGTGATTTCTGATAAAGTTTGTATCATCAATTAACTCTTCTAAATCTTTAAGAGAACGTGTTATATAAAATTTTTTATCATCAGTTGCATATATACAAGAGTAGCAGCCATCGGCTTCGCAACAAATAATCTCGTTTAGCTTAAAAATATAAATCCCCTGCATTGTAGATAAAGCTAATTGCCTTTCTTCGCTATCTGTTGCATCAAGATTCTTAAATAAAATTTTTAAATTATTTACATTTCCTGTGTTTTTTTTTAATTCTGCTTTTTCAATAGCATTTTTTAAATCATCAGGCACTATAGGCTTAAGTAAATAATCCAATGCACTATATTTTATTGCCTTAATAGCATATTGGTCATATGCAGTAGTAAATATTACTTCAAAATTAATATCTTTGATGGTATCTAGCAATTTAAAACCACTTCCATCTGCCATCTGGATATCTAAAAAAACCAAATCAGGTTTATAGAGATGTATTGATTCAACACCACTAATAAAACCATCAGCTTTATCAACTACATCAACATTAATACAATATCGGGCTAACATATTTATTAAGGTGTCTCTAGAAGTTTTTTCGTCATCAATAACAATTGCACGCAACATATTATTTAAAATTTTGTTTTATTAATAATAGCATATCTTATATATCCTTCAAAGGTAATATTATTTCGATTTTGGTTCCTGACGATACTCCATCATTGTTCTTTAGATCAATTATTTTTACATTTATTTTTTCAGAATTCTGACGGTTGATCAAATCTATTCTTTCTTTAATAATCATCATTCCTCTTGGTTTATGAGTTAATCCTGATGTTTTTTCAATTTCTGCAGCTTTTTCTCTTCCAACTCCATTATCTTCAATATTACAAATAATGTAATTGTCATTTAAAGCAAAAGTAATTATTAATTTCCCTTTATCTTTTCTATGATTTATACCATGTAATATGGCATTTTCAACATATGGCTGTATAATCATTGGAGGAATAGCAATAAATTCAGCATCTATACTTTTGTCTAAAGAAATATAATAATCGAACTTATTATCAAATCTGAGCTTTTCTAAATCCAAATAATAAGTTAGTGATTTTATTTCATCTTGTATTGATATTTCTTGTTCTCTCGAATTAGCTAATATCGTTCTCATTAATTGCGAAAATTTCGAGAGGTACATTACGGCTTTATCAACATTGTTATTAAGTATAAAAGATTGAATGGAATTAAGGGAATTAAAAATAAAATGAGGATTCATTTGCAATTGCAATGCTTTTTGCTCTAATTCAAAGAAATGCTTTTCTATTGATAGCATTTTCTTTTCCAAAGCATTTCTTTTTCTTATTTGTCTTACTCTTCTGAAAATTATAAACCATAAAATGCTTGTAATCAAAATACCAAAAAAGATTCTAAAAGTCCAAGTGTTCCACCAAGCAGGTCTTATTATTATAACTATTGAAATCCCCTTTTCATTCCATAAGCCTTCGTTATTAGTTCCTTTTATTATTAATTTATAAGTTCCAGGAACAACCTTTGTATATTCGGCAAAACGCTTGTCTGCATTACAATAGTTCCAATATTTATCGAAATTTTCGAGTTTATACGCATACTTATTCTTATATGGATTTCTATAATCAAGAGCAGCAAACTCAAATGAAAAGAAATTTTGATTGTATGAAAGTTTTATAGTGTCTCCATCTGAAATTGTTTTTTTTTGTACTTCATTAAGTATTTTAAAAGAAGAAATAACTATAGGTGGGATATAGTCATTGTGAACTACCTCTTCGGGTATAAAAGAATTAAATCCATTCATCCCACCAAAAAACAATTCTCCATTTGAGCTTTTATAAGCAGCACCAAAATTAAACTCATGACTTTGCAAACCATCATTTACATCAAAATTTACAAAACTATGATCCTTTTTATCAAATCTAGATAATCCGTTATTTGTGCTTAACCATAAATGATTGTGATTATCTTCTAAAATAGCATAAACCATATTATTGGATAAGCCATCTTTCTCTGTATATGAATGGATCTCCCCTGTTTTTGGGTCTAATTGATTTAATCCACCATTAAAGGTACCAATCCATATTATTCCCTTATCGTCTTCATAAATAGTAAAAATACTATTATCACTCAAACTATTCAGATTATCCAGATCTCGCTTATAAATTATATATTTATTATTTTTAATATCAATTCTATTTAATCCATCATAGGTACATGCCCAAAGATAACCTGCTTTATCAAAATAAAGTGTAAATACAAGATTATGACTTAAAGAATTCTTGTTCTCAGTATCATGAATGTAATTATAGAATGTATTAGTTTTGTTATCATATTTACTTATTCCTTTTCCTGTTGCAATCCATATATTTCCATTATTATCTTCACATACATTATAAATAAAATCATTTAAAATAGTGTTTTTTTCTTTATCATTGCTTAAATACCTTGTAAACTTATTTGTTTGAGGATTGTACTTATTTAAACCATAACCATATGTACCTATCCAGAAAATACCAGTTTTATCTTGATATATATTTCGGACATTGTTATTACTTAAGCTATTAATATTGTTATTTTCATGAACAATATATGAATACTTACCCGTATTTCTATTTAGCTTATTAATCCCTTTATCTGTTGCAATCCAAAGAATGTTTTCTTTATCTTCATAAAAGCACCAAATAATATTATTATTTAAGCTGTTGCTTGTATTGGAAACATATTGGTATAAATTAAATCTATTCGAATTTTTAATAATTTTATTAACACCTTTAGCTGTACACACCCAAATAATTCCTGATTTATCTTCAAAAATTGAATAAACAACATTGTGCGTTAAACTATTTTCAACATTAGGTTCATTGTAATAATGAATGAATTTATCAGTTTTTTTATTATAAAAATTCAAACCCCCACCAAATGTACCAATCCAAATCAAATCATTTTTGTCAATATATACCGAAAATACTTTGTTTTCACTTAAACTGTTAATATTACTTGTTTTATTTTGGTAATGTATAATTGTTCGTTTTGGTATATCAAGTTTATCAAGTCCATTTTCTGTTCCTATCCATACAAAGCCTTCTTTATCTTCACACAATGAATGAATAGTATCACTCGAAAGACCTGTTTTATCTGATGATTTATAATAATATGTAATTACTAATCCTTTAATGGTATTAAAAGTGTTTAATCCTTTTTCGGTAGCTACCCATAAAATATGATTCTTATCAAAATACAAATAATTTATTTTGTTGTTACTTAAACTCCGTTTATCATTAGGAAGATTTTTAAATTGATAAAATTTATTGTTTTTTTTATCAAATTTATTTAATCCGTTTTTTGTACCAAACCAAATAAAACCATTTTCGTCTTCTACAATTGAATTAATTGTATCATTACTGATACTGTTTACATCATTTGGATTATTCTTATATTGTGTAAAAATTAATGTATTTTTATCCAGACGATTTAATCCATTTTCAGTGCCAACCCATATATCACCTTTGCTATCTTCAAAAATAGCATGAATAGTTGGGTTACTTAAATCCTGATTTTTATTAAAAGAATTAGGCTCAAATATTGTAAAATTATACCCATCAAATTTGTTTAATCCATCCCAAGTGCCAAACCATAAAAATCCTTTACTGTCTTGCATCATACAAAAAACTGTATTTTGTGAAAGACCTTTTACAATTTTAATATTTTCAGAAGATATATGTTCAAAACGAATATTATTTAATTGACCCACAACAAATAAAGGAAACATTAAAAAGAAGAACAGTAAATATCTATTAATATATAATAATGTATTCATTTTAAAAAAACAATTTGTATTTCAATTTCTTTTCCTGTTTCTTATAGTGTTTTTTCATTCTTTTTTTGGTAGGTTTAGATTGTATTTTCTTATGGTATTTATAGTGGTTATCGTATTCACCTTGTTTATCGTGGTTTTTCTTATATTCCTTTTTGCGTTTTCTAAACTCTTTTCTGCCAATTTGTTTTTTTAATTTTCGTTTTCCCTTTCTAAATTCCTTTTTTGATTTTTTTTCATCTTTTTTGATTTTTTTCTTTTCTTGTTTATTGATGGTTTTTATATTTGAGATTTGAGATTTAACAACTATTGGACTGAAAAGAAATAACACAATAAGTATTTTTAAAAAGAATTTCATAGCATATTTATTTCGTTTCCTATATTATGAGTTTAACATAATTTTATTACAATATTTAACTATTTCGCTTTTAGCTTCAAAGATACCTAAATTTAATGCATTTTTAAAATCATTACAAGCATTTGTTTTTTTATTAAGTTTTATATAAGTCAATCCTCGATAATAATAAGCACTGGCTAAATTATGATTCAATGAAATAGCTTTTGTAAAATCAGATATTGCTTCATTTAACCTGTTTAGATTTAATTCAGCATTTCCTTTATTAACCATTGCTTCTGCATAATCAGGTTTAAGAGTAATTGCTTGAGTAAAATCATTAAATGCCAGAAGATATTCTTTTGTTATTCCATAAAAAATACCCCTTTGATTGAACAAAACTGCGTCTTTAGGATTTAAGATGATTGCTTGATTCATATCACTTATAGCTCCATCGAAATCATTATAAAAACTCCTTATTAATCCTCTGGAAACATAGGTATTATAATCAACTTTGCCAATTTTTATAGCATTATTATAATCAGAAAGAGCTTCATTGTATTGTTCTAATTTCGAATATATCATAGCTCTGTTGATATATGCATCGCCAGCATTTGGTTCTAGTTTAATTGCTTCAGAATAATCTTTTATTGCTTCTATAAAACTACCTTGTATTGAAAAAGCATTGCCCCTATTTATAAATGCGGCAGATATTTTTGGGTTATTTTTTATAACATCATTCCATAGAGTAAAACTATTCTCCCATTTTTTTACTCTATCAAATGTTACAAAAGTAAAACCTAAAACCAAAGCAATGAAAACAACCTTCTTAATTAAATAAATTAATTTTCTTTCTCTACAAAAGAATATCAAACTTATCCCAAAACAATAATAGATACCAATTGATGAAATATAGGTATATCTTTCTTTTGTAACCTGCAATCCAACTGGTATTATTTCCATCATCACTGATATTGTGATACCAAAAAATAGTAGTCCCCAAATTATATCCTTTCTGTTTTTCCATACTTTATAAACTAAAAAAGCCAAAAATAAAAGTATAATTGAAGAAATGTAATAAAAAACAGGTAATAAGTCTGCTGATTTATCTGGATATGGATGAAATGCAGATAATTTAACAGGTACAATCAACTTAAATATATATATAAATAATGAATGTAAAATAATAAAAAACCTGTCAAACAGATTAAATCTACTGGAAATATTGATTATATGTTCTGCTTCTTTTCGGGCAATAATTGTAATTATTCCAAATATGATTGCTAGAATAAAAAAAGGGATTTTCTCAAAAAATACTTTCTTATCTGCTTTTCTTTGAAAATAATAGTCGAATAAAAAAAAGAGAACAGGTAATGTTACTGCTGCAGATTTTGATAAAAGTGAAAAAACAAAAAACAAAAAAGACAAAAATAGAAAAGATTTTTTTTGATTTGATTTAATATACAATATATAATATAGTAATGACAACAAATAAAAACAACTGAATGTTAAAGTACTAAATGCAGAAACCCAAGCAACTGCTTCTACATTTAATGGTGTAATTGCAAACAAAGTTGATACAATAATTGGTAGTTTTTTATGCTGTGTGATTTTCATTATCAGAACATAAACCAAAATTATATTTACACAATGAATAAGCAAACTAAGTGAGTGAAAATAAAGGGGATTTAATTTGAATAAAGAAAAAACCAAAGCAAAAATCAATGTTGGTAGAGGTTGGTACATTCCAACATAAAAAGAAGAGAATATTTTTTTTATATTTTGAAAAGATAGTGACTTAATGTCATTGTTATTGGTGACTTGTTGAATATCGTCCCAATTTGTAAAGCCGTTAGCAAATATCGATATATAAGTAATAATTGTAACTACAATAATACCAGTAATCCAAAACCAGTTTTTTGTTTTAATATCTTTTAGATTATATACTATTTGCTTCACTAATATTTATTAAAAAATTTTAATTAATTGAATTGCTAAAATTAATTAAAAAATAAACCATGGAGTATAATATTAAAAATCATAAAATATTTTTTTAATATAATTTTACTTTACCTCATTCTAAATTAAATATTCGTCCATTTGATTAGAAAAAAAATTTTTAAGCAAATCTCATTAATATAAAAATAAAATTTTGCTTTAAATTTTGGTATTTAACAAATTGTTAATCTAATATTTAACAATTATATCTTATAAAAAAAGATTATCAAAAGCAAAAATTAATTTGTACTTTTGATTTTTTATAAAGAGCAAATAATATATGGCTAACATATCAGAATTAGAAAATATCTCCACACAAGTAAGGAGAGATGTATTACGTATGATTCATGCAGTAAAGTCGGGTCATCCGGGAGGAGCATTGGGTTGTGCTGATTTTTTTACTGTTTTGTATAATGAAGTGCTTACCCATCAACCCAATAAGTTTATGATGGATGGGGTAAATGAAGATATTTTCTTTTTATCAAACGGACATCTTTCGGCTGTTTGGTATAGCACATTGGCTCGTTACGGCTATTTCAACATCAAAGAATTATCAACATTTCGCAAATTACACAGTCGTTTGCAAGGTCATCCAACAACTGCTGAAGGATTAGAAGGAATAAGAATTGCATCAGGTTCTTTGGGTCAGGGGTTATCTGTTGCTTTGGGAGCGGCATTATCTAAGAAATTAAATAATGACGATTCGTTGATTTATGTTTTACTTGGAGATGGGGAATTACAAGAAGGACAGAACTGGGAAGCTATTATGTTTGCAGGTGCAAAAAATGTTGATAACATTATAGCTACTGTTGATTGTAATGGGAAACAAATTGATGGTCCTATTGAAAATGTTGTTTCACTAGGAAATCTAAGAGCAAAATGGGAGGCTTTTGATTGGACTGTATTGGAAATGAATGGTAATAATATAAGTGAAATAAAAGAAACTCTTCAAGTTGCAAAAAATCAAACTCATAAAGGAAAACCAATTGTAATTCTTATGAAAACAGAAATGGGATATGGAGTTGATTTTATGATGGGCACACACAAATGGCACGGGCAGGCACCTAATGATGAACAACTAGCTAATGCACTTTCTCAATTGAAAGAAACTTTGGGGGATTATTAATAAAATACTGCTTTTATTATATGTTTAGATTATTAAAGATATTCTTAGCTATATTATTTCTGTCTATAATAAATAATAGTTATTGTCAAGATAAGAAAACAAAGCAACAAACACGTATCTTATTTGTTTTTGATGCATCGCAGAGTATGTATGGTAGGTGGCAAAGTGATATGAAGATCAATATTGCTCAAAAAATATTATCAGAAATTCTCGATAGCCTTAAATCAGAAGAAAATGTAGAACTTGGACTCAGGGTTTATGGGCATCAAAAAAACTATCCGCCACAGGACTGTGATGACACCAAGCTTGAAGTGCCTATTGGGAAAAATAATGTAGAAAAAATTCAACAAAAACTAAAGACGCTTATTCCAAAAGGGACTACTCCCATAGCAGCCACATTAGCAGAATGTGGAAATGATTTTACTCCTTGCGATAATTGCAGGAATATTATAATACTGATAACTGATGGGCTTGAAGAATGCAATGGAGACCCTTGTGCTGTTTCTCAAGCGCTTCAAAAAGAAGGAATAATATTAAAACCTTTCATTATTGGTATTGGGAAGAATTTTAAAACTTCTTTCGATTGTGTGGGTAATTATTATGACGCTTCCAGTGAAGAATTTTATAAAATTGCGCTTAAAACCGTAATTGCTCAGGCATTAAATTCTACTACAGCTCAGGTTAATCTATTTGACACTTATGGAAAACCAACCGAAACAAATGTTGATATGACTTTTTATGATAATTTTTCGGGGCTTGTTCAGTATAATTTAATCCATACTATTAATAAATTTGGATTTCCAGACACACTCGTTCTTGATCCATTGATGAAATACAACTTAGTTGTCCACACTTTGCCTCCTTTATATGCAAATAATATTGCAATAGAACCAGGCAAACACACCATAATAAATTTAAATGCCCCACAGGGCTTTCTAATGCTTAAAGTTGGAGGAACAAAAGGGATACAGAAAAATCCAAAATGTATTGTCCGCCAAACAGGGAAATCTGAAATAGTTAATGTTCAAAACTTCGACGATTTAGAAAAATATATAAAAGGGAAATATGATCTTGAGATTTTAACATTGCCAAGATTATATATCTCAAATGTAGATATCCCACAAACATTAACTACAACAGTAGAAATTCCAGAACCTGGAGTTGTTACTATAGATAAGCCTGCTATTGGGGTGGGATGTATATTGGTTGAAGAAAAAAACAAACTCAATTGGGTTTGCAATCTTGACGAGTTTGGTATGAAAGATATTTTCAATTTACAACCCGGCAATTATAGGGTTATATACCGTTCAAAAAACTTATATAGTTCGGTATTTAGTATTGAAAAGAAATTTAAAGTTGAATCTAGCAAATATATTACAGTTAAGCTTTATTAAAAAAATACATAATTTTTGTTTATGAAGAAATACAACTATACAGAAAAGCAAGAAACCCGTGGTGGATTTGGAGAAGGATTGCTTGAAGCAGGAAAAACGAATCAAAATGTGATAGCATTAACTGCAGATTTGCTAACTTCTATGAAAATGGATGCTTTTGTAAAAGAATTTCCTGACAGATTTGTTCAGGTAGGTATTGCTGAAGCAAATATGATAGGTATTGCTGCGGGATTGACCATTGGTGGAAAGATTCCTTTTGCAGGAACCTTTGCTAATTTTGCTACAGCCAGGGTTTACGATCAAATAAGGCAATGTGTAGCTTATTCAAATAAAAATGTAAAGATTTGTGCTTCTCATGCGGGATTAACTCTTGGAGAAGATGGTGCAACTCACCAGATTTTAGAAGATATTGGATTGATAAAAATGTTACCCAATATGACAGTGATTGTTCCTTGCGATTTCAATCAGACAAAAGCTGCAACCATTGCGATTGCTAACTATAATGGACCTGTTTATCTTAGGTTTGGAAGACCAAAAGTACCAAACTTTACATCTTTAAATGAAAAATTTGAAATAGGAAAAGCTATTGTATTGAACAAAGGTAAAGATGTTACCATATTTGCATGTGGTCACCTGGTATGGAAAGCAATAGAAGCCGGAGAAATTCTTGCTCAAAAGGGAATTGATGCGGAAATAATAAATATACACACCATTAAACCTTTAGATACGTTGGCAGTATTAAATTCTGTTAAAAAAACCAAATGTGTGGTTACAGCAGAAGAACACATGATCAATGGAGGATTAGGAGACAGCATTGCGCAATTATTAGGGAGAAATTTTCCTTTACCAATAGAAATGGTTGGCGTTATGGATAAATTTGGTGAAAGTGGAACCCCAGAAGAACTAATGGTTGCATACGGTTTAGACACTATTAATATTGTTGATGCTGCATTAAAAGCTATTTCGAGAAAGTAAGCATTCTTATTATTTGTAATGTTTGATTGTAGATTTACAAATTTTTAAAATTTGGAATACTACGTTTTTTCAAGGGTTTTCTTTATAACCTTAAAATAAACCGACTGGATTAAAAAAAGCCCCATCCCTTTCGGAACGAGGCTAAACTATCAATCCATTTTTTTATTATTATGGAACCACTTTCATGATTGGTTCGCACCATGGCAACACTCCTTGTGGAACAACTGCCGCTACCCTAAACCAATACTTACCAGCACTGTCTAAATTCTGGATTACACACTTTGCCTGTGTGCTAATACCGGCATATATCCAAAGTTTATCATCATCCGGCAAAGGACTTAGAACGTACTGCCATGCGTATGCACCTGCTCCTTTAACAGCTTTTCTTATTAATACTATACTGCCTTCTTCTGCACCAACCATTACTCTAAATTCTGGCCTGTTTGCAGGTGAAGGTTGCTTGCTTGCATGATAACCCGAACTGGCTATAATGGCTTCGTTGCCTTTTGCTATCCGGTTTACGTACAAAGCATTTATTTTCAACAATTCTTCGAGTTCTTCCCGAAGAATTATCACTTCCTCTTTGGCCTCCTTGTCGCCTTTGAGAGCTTTTATATGTGTAACCTTAATATTATTTATCAATGTTTCTATATCTGATATGGATACATCAGGTGTAGGAAACTTTGGGTTTGTTTTCATACTGTCTATTATGCTTAAACAGAAGTCGATGAACATAACCAACGACATTGGAATAAAATCCAATAAAACCTGTGTTTTTTTCATTTTATGATTTATTTAAGTTAATAATTTTGATTTATTAAATGGAATTGATAGTATATCTTAACTAATTGTTTTACAAGCATTATTTGTTAAAAAAAAGAGAATCGGGTTGGTTTTTTCCAAAATCGGGGTGATTTTACCTCAAATCGGGTTGATTTGATGTTAAATCGGGTTGA
>DYDE01000149.1 GCA_020718065.1 Marinifilum sp.
ACGGATGGTTTGCTAAAGGTGAATATTACCAATCTGGAAAACAGCAAAGGCTATATAAAGTTGTATGGAGTAAACGGAAGTGAGGTATTAAAGATAAATACTTTGAAAGAAAGCAATGAGGTGGACATATCGGATAAGGTGAATGGGGTATATGTGATGGAAGTATGGGTAGAGGGGGAGAAGAGGGCTTATAAGGTAGTGAAAAGGTGAGAAGAGAGTTAATAGTGAAAAGTGAAGAGTGAATAGATAAAGGATGGAAGACAGAAGTCAGGAGCTTCTCTTGCTTTGGTTAAGAATAGCTTAATAAAGAAGAAAAATATTAATTAAAAAATAAATACTGATGAAAAGAATAGTTTTACTTATTGCAATGGTTTTATATACTTATTTTGGGAATGCACAATGGACTATAATTAATCCATTACCACAAAGTAATTTACTAATGGAAACCTTTTTTATAAATTCTAATACTGGATATGCTGTAGGGGCTATTGGAACCATAATTAAAACAACAAATAGCGGAACGAGTTGGACCATTCAGACAAGTGGCACTACAAACACATTGACTTCTGTTTATTTTACAGATTTATATACGGGTTATATAGTAGGACTTGGTGGTACTATTTTAAAAACAACCAATGGAGGGACTAATTGGGTCGCACAATCAAGTGGTACAGTGCATGATCTCTATTCCCTTAATTTTTTATTTTCAAATGTTGGATATGTAGTTGGTTACTTGGGTGCAGTTATAAGAACAACAAATGGAGGGACAAACTGGACAGCACTTTCAACTGGTACATTTGGTGAATTAAGTGATGTTTATTTTACAAATACAAATATGGGTTATGTAGTTGGCGAGGGAGGTATTATTTTAAAAACTACAAATGGGGGAAATAATTGGTCTCATCAAACAAGCGGAACAACTAGTAATTTATATTCGATTTGTTTTACAGATAACTATACTGGCTATATAAGCGGAGATGCTGGTATGATTTTAAAAACAACAAATGCTGGTGGTAGCTGGGTGTTTCAGGCAAGTGGATTGAGTCAATATATTTCTTCAATTTGTTTTACAGATGCAAACACTGGATATGCAGTTGGATATCCCGGAACGATAATTAAAACAACTGATGGAGGTGAAAACTGGTTCTCACAGAACAGTGGCACAACTAATAGCTTCCTTTCTATTTCTTTTCCAACTGTAAATACTGGTTACATAGTAGGAAGTTCAGGAATAATCCTAAAAACAATCAATGGAGGCGGAGCATTTGTAAAAGAATATCCATTAGAAAAAACAACATTCGCACTTTATCCAAACCCGGCAAAGGATAAAATAAACATTGTAAACAAAAGTGATTTGCAAAAAGAAACAGAGGTGCGTATCTATAATATGCAGGGAATGTTGGTCATATCAAAAACTTTTCAATATTTAAACACGGAGGAAATAGATGTGAGCGGGTTGGCAAAAGGGGTTTATATGGTTAAAATACAGATTGAAAAGGGATATGCTGTGGAGAAGTTACTAATACAATGACCTCTATCCTAATTGGCTATCTAAAACTCTCCTTTGTGGAAACTCTTAGTGAATTCTTTGTGGTTAAAATTAAAAACTTATATTTCAACTTCATTGGCAGTTAAAGTAATTTTAGGATTACAGTCTTTGCAAAAAAAATAATTTAAAATATATTGAATTAAGAGCAAAAATTAACAATTTTTGATTTTAGAAGTGACAATTGTAAGAGCTTTGGAGGTTTGTTTTTACTTATATGGATTGGTGATGTTAAAAGAGAAACATTTTAGAAATGTTTCTCTTTGAGGAAAAAACCCCTATCCTAAATCCTTTCCCCTAAAAGGGGCAAGGACTTTGGCGGTTGTCGGGATTTAAGTGAGTTGTTGTTCCTAATTTACTTTTTTAATATTGATTTAAGAACAAGGATTAACGATTTTTGATTTTAGAAGTGACAATTGTAAGAGCTTTGGAGGTTTGTTTTACTTATGTGGATTGGGGATGTTAAAAGAGAAACATTTCTAAAATGTTTCTCTTTAAAGGCTGGTTTCTTTCTAAGAATTAAATATGAGTCTAATATATAGCAAAATGAATAGGTAAATTTATTTAAATGTCGTTTAGCTAAGCCCTGAAAAGGCAAAAATATCAATGGAGGGCAACACCATACTGCTAATTTTTGATCACATAAGGCTTAACCCCCTTTTCGATAAGCGCATCTACCAAACGCTGAAGTTTGTTTTGAATGGCTTCTTCGGAATTTAAGCCGGGAATGTACTTTAATACAAAACCAATCATGGCATAATCGGCCTGCTGGTTTAGCACCATATATTTACCAAAGAATCCACCCAAGCCTTTCAGCTGATCTGGTTCCGGGGCAATTGAAACCCAAACCTGAAAATTGCTGCCGCTCATATAACCAGCTACTTTCAATGAAGTAGTTGCATATATGTTCACGTAGTATTTCCGGTAATAGCCTGCATAACCCTGGTTTGTCCGATGCAAACCAATTTGTTCGAGCTCGGGTATAGCATCGAGCATTCGTGAGGTCTTATTGGGATAACGTTTTGTAACAAACCACCTGTAAACTAAAAATATCAAACCAAAACTACCAATAAGCAAGAGAAAAGGTACCAGCATTTCCATAACCACTATATTTAATAACATTGAAAAACAATAGAAAAACAATCAAGTGAACTGAGTTGCTAAACAAAGATAAACAATTGTATTAAAAATTCCAAATTGTTTGTGTACTTCAAAACTTATAAGTTGCATTGCTGCACACTGAATGAAAGTTCATCTTTGGATAAATTATGGAGTTTGTTAAATAAATCTAAAATCTGAGAATAAGTGAATCTGATTTAATTTTACTTTTGTTGTTTTGTTTTAATAAGTGTAAAATTTAAATTTCAGGAATGGATAGGTCTTCCATATTATTATTATCAACTGCATATTTGCCACCTATTGAATACTTTTATTATTTGGTTAATAATAATGCAGTTGTTATTGAGTATTACGAAACTTATCCGAAGCAGACCTACAGAAACCGTTGTGAAATATATTCTGCAAATGGGAAATTAACGCTTACTATTCCTGTTGTTAAAACTAATGGTAATCACACCATGACCAAAGATGTTGAGATTTCGTATGCAAATAACTGGCAAAAAACACATTGGCGTGCTATTGAATCTGCTTATAATGGTTCTCCTTTTTTTATGTTTTACAGGGATCTGTTGTCTCCTTTTTATGAAAGAAATTATAAATATCTGGTCGATTATAATAATGAATTATTGGAGTTGTTGCTAAAGCAATTGAAACTTGAAGTAAGTATTGGGACTACTGAAAAGTACGAGAAACAGGTCTTTAATACTATTGATATGCGTGAGTTGATTCATCCTAAAAGAACATCAAAGATAAGAGGAAATGAAATGAATATTTATACTCAGGTGTTTGAAAACAAATGCGGATTTCTGCCAAATCTGAGCATCATTGATTTGTTGTTTAATGAGGGTAATTTTAGTAAGGATTTTCTTTTAAGAATTGCCACAGATTCACAGATTTGAAACTATATAATATTCGATTTACAACATAATTTTTTTTGCCACTAAAACTCAAAAACACTAAATTTCACCAAAAACTTTAACTTTAATTTAAGTATGTGTGTTATTTTACTTTGTGTAGGGATAAAACTAAGCATTATGAAGGTATAGGGTATAAAGGTATTAGGAATTGACACTATACCTTTATGCCTTTATTCCATATACCAATTATGTATAAATTTATCTCGTTTGCAGTATGTTAATTATCTTTATATGATTTCTGGTTATTAATACATAATATTGCCACAGATTAAAAATCAAAAAATAAAGAATTAATATTAATTTAACATTGGCTGCTTAATACTTGTTTAACTTTGCTGAAAATAAAATAGTTAATGATGGAAAATATTGATTTTAAAATTTTGCTAGTTGATGATGAACCAGATATATTAGAATTTGTTGGATATAATATCCGTAAGGAAGGTTATACTTTGTACACTTCCAGCAATGGAAAAGAGGCAATAAAAATAGCAAAAGAAGTTAAACCTCATTTGATAATACTGGATGTGATGATGCCCGAAATGGATGGTGTTGAAACTTGCAAGGAGTTGAAACGTATTCCTGAATTAAAAAAAACAATTATCACTTTTCTTTCGGCAAGGGGTGAAGATTTTACTCAAATAGCAGGATTGGATGCTGGTGGAGATGATTATATAACCAAACCCATTAAACCCAGAGTACTTATAAGCAGAATTAATGCGCTATTAAGACGGAGTACTGCAGAACAACCAGAAAAAATCGTTATTTTAGGCGATATTACTATTGATAATGAAAAATATATAATAATAAAAAGTGGTAAGGAAATCATTTTACCAAAAAAAGAATTTGAATTACTTTCGTTGCTTATTTCAAAACCTAATAAGGTATTTAGCAGGGAAGAGATCTTTACGCAGATCTGGGGCGATGATATTATTGTTGGAGACAGAACTATCGACGTTCATGTGAGAAAAATAAGAGAAAAGCTTGGTGATGAAAGCATAAAAACTGTAAAAGGTGTAGGTTATAAGTATGAATATTGAAAAGAATTTCCGTCCTAAAACTTTAACTTTAATAACAGCTACAATAATAGTTGTTGTGTTAACTATTATTTACATTTTAGTGAGCTTTATTCTTTATAAAGAAATAAACCTATTGCCATTGCTGATTTCGGATATATGCGTTTTTCTTGTTTCGTATTTTGTATATAATTATATCATCGAAAAATTTATTTACGCTAAAATAAAACCAATATACAAAACCATACACACTTTTAAAACACCCAAGGGAGCTAAAAACAAAGATCTTGATCTAAATAAAGATATCATAACAAATGTAAATCAGGATGTATTGAATTGGGCTCAGGACAGAAAAGACGAGATAGAAGAGTTGAAGAAACTGGAAACCTATCGTAGAGAATTTCTTGGAAATGTATCGCATGAGTTGAAAACTCCTTTATTTAATATTCAGGGTTATATATTAACGCTACTTGATGGCGGAATGGATGACACGACCATCAATAAAGATTATCTGTTAAAAACTGAAAAGAATATAGATAGGATGGTGGCAATAGTTGAAGACCTCGAAGCCATTTCGCGTTTTGAATCGGGGGAATTGCAATTGGAGTTAACAAGGTTTGATATGGTGAGTCTTGCCAAAGAAGTACTTGATTTTTTGGAAATAAAGGCTAAAAAGAAGAATATAAGGGTTTATTTTCGTCAGGATTACGAAAAGCCTATTTATGTGAAAGCTGATAAAGAAAAAATAAGACAGGTGCTCATCAACCTGATTGATAACTCCATAAAATATAACAATGACAATGGCAAAACCAAAGTTAGCTTTTTTGATATGGATGAGAATGTGTTGATAGAAATAACTGATAATGGTATTGGTATTGAAGCAAAGGATATTCCTCGTTTATTCGAACGTTTTTTCAGGATAGACAAAAGTCGCTCACGAGGACAAGGTGGTTCGGGACTCGGTTTGGCTATAGTGAAACATATTATTGAAGCTCACAACCAAACAATCAACGTAAGAAGCACCATTGGGGTCGGCACTACTTTTGCTTTTACGTTAAAGAAAAAAGACAATTGTTAAATTTGTTATTCTATTTCAAGATTATTAAAGGTATTGTATTTTCTCCACTTTTCAATTACCTGTTGCATATCGTCGGGGAGTTCTGAATCGAAAAAAACATACTCATTGGTAACAGGGTGATTGAAACCGAGAGATTTTGCATGCAAAGCTTGTCGAGGGAGTATTTCGAAACAATTATCAATAAACTGTTTGTATTTATTGAAGGTAGTCCCTTTTAATATTTGATCGCCTCCATAAGTATCATCATTAAACAAAGGATGCCCAATATATTTTAAATGTGCTCTTATCTGGTGAGTTCTCCCAGTTTCTAGTTTACACTGAATGAGTGTAACATAACCAAAGCGTTCAATTACTTTATAATGTGTAACAGCGTGTTTGCCCTGACTACCATCCGGGAAGATGGTCATTACTTTGCGGTTTTTAGGACTTCTTCCGATGTGTCCGGTAATTGTTCCTTCGTCTTCCTCGAAATTTCCCCAAACTAAGGCAATATAAAGCCGATCAATTGTTTTATCGAAAAACATTTTGGCAATTAAAGCCTGCGAAAGTTCGTTTTTTGCAACTATTAAAATTCCCGAAGTATTCTTGTCGATTCTGTGAACCAAACCCGGCCTTTGTTCCATCTCTTTATTAGCTATGGGTAAGTTCTGGAAGTGATAAATCAAAGCATTAACCAATGTACCTGAATAATTGCCATAGCCAGGGTGAACAACCAAACCAGCTTCTTTATTGACAATAATTAAATCGTTGTCCTCATATACTATATTTAATGGTATATCCTGAGGAATGAGTTCAATTTCGCGAGGAGGTGTAGTCATTACAACAGAAATGACGTCAAGAGGTTTCACTCTGTAATTTGATTTTACAGGTTTTTCATTAACTAAAATACAATTTGCTTTTGCTGCATTTTGTATCTTGTTGCGGGAAGTGTTCTCTATTCTACCAGAAAGAAATTTATCAATTCTATATAACCCCTGACCTTTATCTACAATAAATTTATAATGTTCGAATAATTCCTGTTCATCCTCTAGTAAATCAATTTCTTTGTTCATAGATAAAGATAAGGTTAAAAAAGCAATCTTATTTTGAGATAAGGATCTTGCTGGTAATAGTTTCTTTGGTTTCGGTGTTGGTTAATCGAATTAAATACAAACCATTTGAATATGCTGAAACATTGATCGTATTGCTATATTTATCAGCAAAAAGCATCTTCCCATAAATATCGAATAGTTGCATCTCTATCAGATTTTTATTCTGAACATCAGGGATATCAATATACAATAAATTACCCTGAACAGGGTTTGGATAAATAGAAATATTTGTAAATGTTTTGCTTATTTCATTTATAGAAGCATTTGGAGGGATTACACTACCTAATACCGGGCGCATCATAATAGCGCCATTGTATGGAACAGATACCCATTTTGCAGAAGAATTATAAAAAGCTTTGTCTTTGCTATTATTATTTAAATCGAAACCAATGTTAAGGTAATCATCGGTAGTTTGCTGAACTCCAACATAAAAAGTATCGCTAACAACAAGTGGATTGTCGAGGCGGTAATAATGATAACGGTTGTAGTCTTCACCAAAAACAGGTTGATACCCGGTTTTTGTATATAATACAACTTCGGGGTAAATGCTTTTCCAAACTACAAGTTTAAAAAATCGCTGGTTGGCATTGTTGGGAGTCGCATTAAAATAAATTTGCACTGCTCTCAGAGTATCAGGGGTGTTTAAAACAAACTTATATGCAAGTTTTGAATTAGCAGGAGTCAAACCTATACCTGATTCGGGATTCCCGTCATCATAAGCATAGTAGTTGTTGAAATCCTGATAGAAGCTGACAGAATCGTTTGTTTTAATAACATTTGCTGTAGAAACAGTAATGATTTTTTTAAAATCAAATACAGCATTATCATTATTATCAAGCGGATATGGATTGGGAAGAATTGGAATTAAAGGATTTTTAATTTCAAAAGTATTAATACTTGGAATATTTTCAATAGGTGAAGAAAAAATATTTGAATTGTTTTTTAGAATTTCATAATGATAATCACAAGAATTGACTACATTGTCTAAATTACAAACAGTAATATCTGTATTTGCTTGTAATTCATTAACCGGGTTTGCTTTATACTGCCTCCATGGCATGGCATAATAATTTTTCAGTAAAGAAGTTCCCTGTTTAGTAATTGCAATGTCCTTATAGGTGGTATCAGATGGTTTTCTTTTGGTATTTATGTAAATAAAATCAACATGCCATTGGTCGCAATTGCTTTTCATACCACTCAAGGTTGAGTTGGTCAAGCTTGCATAATTGTAAAACCTGAATTGAAAAGAATCTATTAAATACATTTGTTCTTTAATAGGGATGATAATAATCTTAAAGGATTTATTGTAACGGGAATAAAATTTTTGATAGGTAGAGCCGGTGTCGCTCCATATCCAGTTCCATTTATTATTTTCCTTATCATAAAACTCTAAGACCAATGAATCGTTTTTTTCTGGTGCATTACCAATACCCTGAGGTTGATAGTAAAAACTAAGATAAACACTATCGTTAGGGACTAGGTTTTTTAAATAAATAGGTTTTGATGTTAAAAAATCAGCTTTAAAAGGTGTAGTTGAAGCATTCCTATAAACCCTTCCGCTGTCGTCAAGCGCATCGAAAGTAGCAACATTAATGGAATAGGGATTAATGGGGTAATCTCCATTTACAAATACATATTTATTTTTCCACAACGATAGATCGGGAAATATATTACTGGAAGAAAAATCGTCTCTGAAAGGAAGTTTAACGGTATCGTTTTTACTACTGTTTTTTCCATAAATATTTTTATTTTCATTAATTATCAGAGGATTTTCACTTAAATCAGTTATAATAACCTGAGAAAACAATTGATTTGAAAATAAAACCAATAAAACTGAAATATATTTTAATATTTGCATAATCATAGATTAGTTAAAATGTTTTGGATTTATGAATTCCTATTTAATGATTAATAAATACCCTAAAATTTGTCTATTCCGGATCTTCTTCTTTGTTGGATTTGTACCAAATATCAATTGGACTACCTACCCTTATGTAACCTTGCGATCTGTCGGGAGATTGTTTATAAACTTTTACATTTAAAGTATCGCTTTCGTCCTCAAAAGTTTCAACACCAACATTTAATGAAGCTGAATTAATTGCTTTTATGGCATCTTCTCTGCTTTTACCCACTAAATTGGGAATAGATACCGTTTCATTTCCCAAACCTTTACCCAAAACAAGGTCAATTTTTGATCCTTTATTAACAATAGCATCGGGATTTATTGCTTTTCCATTAAAGTTTTGTTTCAAAACTGAATTTTCTGCTATATCTGGAATATAACTAAGCTTTCCAACTTTCAGTCCATATGTTTCGAGCATAGCAATAGCCTGACGTAATGTTAAATCAATTAAATTTGGCATTTTAACTTGTTCGGGCATATTTGCAATAACAGTAATATAAATTTTACGTTGCTTTTTTACCTTGGTACCAGGAAGAGGATCCTGAGCCAACACCATTCCTTTTGGTTTTGAAGCATCGTAAATGGAATCGGCAATCATAAATTCCAAATGATTATCATCTGCGAGGTCTTTTACTTTCTCTGAATTGATTGAAAGACCGACAAAATTAGGAACCACAACAGTGCTTCCATGCATGGTATAATAATCAAGAAACTTGGTTGCAATCCATAGCAAAAGCACTGTAACAATAATAAATATTGCAATGTGTTTTCCAAAATACTTAATGTATGATAAAATGTCTTGCAATTTCCCCGGTTTAGGTTGTGTGTTGCCCATATTTTATTTTATAAAACCGATAATAAAACGTTAAATTTATTAAAATATTGTATTTTCAAAAAATTAATGTTGATGATATAATAATATTTTGAAATGCAAAAGTAACAATTCTTTACTAAACTTTTTAAAGTGCTTTTTAGGTAGTGTGAAAATTAGTTTTAAAATATATGGTTGAGTTATAACAATTATAGCAAAAGATTACGGAATAGAAATATTAAAAACCCCATATACATAGTCGAAACATTGCTTTAAAAAAAAAGAGAAACATTCATTGAAATAAATTCTCAACAAAGTTTCACTCTCAAAATCTTGGTTTCTTTTAAATTTTGTTATTTAAGTTTAAAAATAACAAGATATTGAGGACAGTTCTATAAATTCAAAAAAATAGTTTCCCGCAGATTTCTCAAATATTCGCAGAT
>DYDE01000150.1 GCA_020718065.1 Marinifilum sp.
TAATTATCTTATGAAATATTCAGTTTAATTAATTGAAATATATTTAAAAGGAACTTCTGCAATAGAAGATAATTCGAGACCGGCACTTAGCACATCTGTTGCACCTTTTTCATAATGCCAGTTTATACTTAAAATATTACCTTCCTTTTCAAGTTGTGAAGTAGTTTTTATAAGTTCTAATATTTTTTTTGCAGAAGCGCTATTTATATAAGTAAGTTTAAGATTAATATTTGTTTCATTTTTTGGTAAGCTAAGATATTCTTCAATCCATTTTAGAATTGGTTTGTAAAAACGAAAAGCATCTTCAGGACAAGTTTTGCCTGAAATCTCAATTATCCCTTTTTCAGCATCCAAACACACATAAGGAGTGTATTCCTTTGGAGTCATTATAAATGCCTTCATTTATTCATATTATTTTCTTATAACTTTTTGTCAAAAAATGATGTTGTAAAAATAGCTTAATTTATGAAAATCTCAAATTTTATTTTACTTTTTTATAATATTTTTATTTAGCTTAAATTAAGGTTTTATTGGTATATAATAATTACTTCTAACTATTTTTATTGTAATTTCTATCTTAACTAAATTTTATTTTTATCAGACAACTGTTTTTAGCCTCTTGACATTTATATTTATTCTTTTATTACAATAAATTTTATAGGTTAAAACGATTTGTCAGATCTGCAATTAATTTTATATGAACCTCTTTTAATTCATTGGGTGAAATAATTTCAATTTCAACACCTATTGTTAAAAGCCATTTTGCGAAACCTTCCAAATCATGGTTATAAAAATCCATTATTATAAAATCAGCTTCTTTCTCTTCTTTCACAAATCCATACCAGTATTTTGTGTTCACAATTTTTTGCGCAGCTTCATTACTTATAGAAATTCTAATTTCTTTAAGATCGAGTTTAATAAACCAAGTCTTAAAGTATTCATCAATAGTAATAGGATTTTCATTAATAAAACGCTCATCTAACTGTTTCACTGCCTTTATCCTGTCCATTCTAAAATCTCTATAATCGCCCCGCAACCTGCACCAGGCAATTAGATGCCAATCGTTCATATAAAAACAAATGCCTACAGGTTCTACTTCTCGTTTAGTGAGTTGTTCACGAGAGGGGACATAATAAGAAATCTCAATAGCTTTTTTGTTAACAATTGAAAGCTGAATTTCCTGCAAATAAATATATTCCTTTTGTTCGAGGTTTTTGTTTCCGTGAAAAACACGCATATTCTCCGAAAGAAGTTCCAGATGGTCTTTTAGTTGCCCTTTTAAAACCGCTTTTATTTTAAAGAGTGCATCCTGAAAATAAGTTTTTGTAAACCTGTCAGGAAAAGAATCAATAAGTTTTTCGGCAATTATAAGAGATGTGGCTTCCTGAGTGGTGAACATAACGGGTGGAAGTTTGTACCCTTCTACTAAAAAATATCCGATACCAGCTTCAGCACCAACAGGAACTCCTGCTTCGATAAGTGCATTAATATCTCTGTAAACAGTACGAACACTAATATTAAAACGTTCAGCAATTTCAACAGCCGTGATTACTTTTTTGCTTTGAAGATGTATTAATATTGCAGATAAACGTTCTAATCTGTTCATAAAATAAGAGCCTCATTAAAAAGTATATAGGAACATTAAGTTTGTGGAAATGTCAATTATTAATCAATATTCTGACATCTCAACAGTCCTAATGTTCCTTTTTTAAGACAGACTGATACAAATGTAATTACTTTCTTTTAAAAGTCATCATTTTATTTTCGGTCATTTGTTTTGCATAAGCTTCGTAACCTTCTTCTTTGATGTATTTTAAACAAGCATTTCTGTCAGATTTAAAAAACAATGAGAACATTTTTGCCATAAAATTATTTAATTTTTTGCATTCTTCTGGTTTGCACATGGTGCAATCGCTGCAACTGCTGTATTTGTTTTCAATATTGCAACTCCTCACTTTACACCATTTGGCTTTTTCGTTTAATGCACATCCGGGGCATTTGCCATTAAGATATTTATAACATGCACCACAATAGAGTCCACAATAAGCTATCAGTTTTGTATCAACTACGATTTCTTTTTTTTCCATAATTCTTTAAATAATATGATTTTGGATTAATTTAAATTTATAAAATTTCGAATTGTATTTCTGTAATACAATTGTCTTGTTCTTCGAAATCGCAATTGATATACATTTCACGATTAGATTTTCCGATTTTTAATCCATTGCTTAATATTTGCTGCATCAATTGAGGATACACATCTTTAAATTCGCTCCACGATCCTTCGTGCAAATGAGTTACACATTTGTATGGAGCTAATTTCTTGAGTTCAAATTTCTTGTTCTTTTTGCCTTTTGTCATTACAGGCAAAACCATTTCTAAAGTAAAGTCCGAATGCATATCATCTGAATAGTCTGAATATATCCAGTAATTGCAGCCTGTAACCCGCATACCACAAGCTATCGCTTCACGATAAAGTTCTTCCGGAATGTTAAGATGGCTTTCAATTTCTTTCATGTTTGTTTTAACAGTATGTGATAACACTGTCATAGCTGGTTTAATTGTTGTTTCCATAAATTTAATTTAAATAAATAAGTTTATAAATTTTTAACAAAACAAAATTAATACCTCATACTGACAACAGTATGTCAGTAGTATATTAATAATTGTTAAAATATTTGGATTAATTTAATTGATTTTGGTTTAGTGCTTTTATTGTTATTGTTTTCTTTAATACAGTATAAACAAGTATTCATTTAACTTAATAACGTTCTTAAATAAAAGCAAAAAAATAATTTTGAAATTTACATATAATATATTATATTTGAAAAACCAAACTTGGTATTTTATTTATTAATTATAAAAAATTGGAGGTAATTTATGAAAGGTGTTATAGCAGATTGTTTGAAAAATCTTGTTGTAAACAAATTTGGCCAGGATAAATGGGCTAAAAGTCTTGAAATAGCAGGCTTGTCTAAAAATGCTACTTTTCTGGCAGGTCAGGATATTCCAGATGAAACAGTATTGCAATTAGTTGATTCTGTTTGCAAAGTATTAAACATTACTATGCTCCAAGCAGCTGATGCTTTTGGGGACTATTGGGTAAATGATTATGCTGCTAATATTTATAAACCTTTTTATAAAGCAACAACAGCAAAAGAATTTTTATTAAATATGGATGAGGTTCATGTAAATATAACTAAAAATATACCCAATGCGCACCCTCCAAGGTTTACGTATAAATGGGAAAATGATAAAACCCTTGTAATGCATTATAAATCGAGTAGAGGATTGATAGATTTTATGGTTGGACTTGCAAAAGGTGTTGCTAAATACTATAAAGAAAATCTTAAAATTACTAAAGTTGGTAACGATAAAGTGCAGATTGAATTTAATTAATCAAGACACACCTATTTGCTATCTTTGATAATATTCTGAATTTTTTTCTCGCAAAGCCGCTAAGTCGCCAAAGAAAAAGACAATTTGCTAATATGTAATTTTTATTTTTCTCGCAAAGACGCTAAGTCGCCAAAGAAAAAGACAATTTGCTAATAGATTGAATTTTTATTTTTCTCGCAAAGACGCTAAGTCGCCAAAGAAAAAGACAATTTGCTAATAGATTGAATTTTTATTTTTCTCGCAAAGACGCTAAGTCGCCAAAGAAAAAGACAATTTGCTAATAGATTGAATTTTTATTTTTCTCGCAAAGACGCTAAGACACAAAGGAAAGGACAATTTTCTAATGGGTTAATTGGTTCATTTGTTTCTCACCAAGACTTTATTAAAAAGAAAATTAGCTGATTATTTTCTCACTAAGCAATCAGGTCGTATTTGATTTGCAAAAATTAATGCATGCTTTGGCATTTTGCGTCATTGCGTCTTTGCAAGAGAATTAAAAACGCTTGAGGATTTTCAGGTAAACAAATAGGATAAAAAGAAACAAGCATTTAATCAATCGTTCCAAAAAAATAGGTAATTTTGCAAAATTATATGATAAATTTTTAAATAAAAATGCGTTCAAAATTAAATACCATAGAGGAAGCCATTAGCGATATTAAAAAAGGGAAGGTTATTATTGTTGTTGATGACGAAAATCGCGAAAACGAAGGTGATTTTATTGCTGCTGCCGAAACCATTACACCGGAGATTGTCAATTTTATGGCAACCCACGGTAGAGGTCTTATTTGTACCCCTATTACACAAGAGAGATGCAATGAACTGGATCTCGAACTTATGGTTACCAAAAATACATCATCACACGAAACTCCTTTTACTGTTTCTGTTGATTTGTTGGGATATGGTTGCACTACTGGTATTTCTGCCAGCGACCGTGCAAAAACAATAAAAGCACTTACAAATCCGGATATTAAACCAGAAGAATTAGGAAGACCAGGACATATATTCCCACTTAAAGCAAGACCTGGTGGCGTTCTTGAAAGAACAGGACATACTGAAGCAGTGGTGGATTTTACACGTCTTGCCGGTCTGAAACCAGCTGGTGCATTGGTGGAAATAATGAATGAAGATGGTACCATGGCTCGCTTGCCCGAATTGTTTGAGATCGCTAAAAAGTTTGACCTTAAAATAGTTTCTATTGAAGACCTAGTTGCTTATCGTATGAAGAACGAAAGCTTAATAACCAAGGAGGTTTCTGTTCAATTGCCAACCAAATATGGCAATTTTCAATTGATAGCATATAAACAAAACACAAATGATAAAGAACATCTGGCTTTGGTTAAAGGAAGTTGGAAAAAAGATGAACCCGTTTTAGTGCGTGTGCATTCGTCATGCATGACTGGCGATATATTTGGCTCTTGCAAGTGCGATTGTGGCGCACAACTTCATGCTGCAATGCAATTGGTAGAAAAAGAAGGAAAAGGTATTGTTCTTTATATGAATCAGGAGGGTAGGGGCATTGGTCTGTTAAATAAATTAAAAGCATACCACCTGCAAGAACTTGGTAAAGACACCGTAGAAGCAAATATTGAATTGGGTTTCAAAGCTGATGAAAGAGATTATGGTATTGGAGCTCAAATTTTACGCGATCTGGGTGCTACCAAATTGAGATTAATTACAAACAACCCCACAAAAAGAGCAGGTCTTATTGGTTACGGACTGCAAATAGTTGAAAATATTCCACTGCTTATAAAAGCGAATGAGCATAATAAGGACTATATGAAAACAAAACGTGACAAAATGGGTCATCAGATCGAAATTTCTGAATAAATTTCTAAAATGTTTACTGTTATTATTTCCCGTTTTCTTTTATTTATTGGATTTATTATTCTAATAGACTTACTTGCTTATTTTAGTTTAAGATCTTATACAAAGCATTGGGAAAGCAAAACCCTCAAAAAATACATTAATGCATTGCCCTGGTTGCTAACAGCGATATTCCTTGTTTTTGCACTGATATATGTTTTTTCGGTTTCAAATGCAGCTTATGATTATATAAAATCGAGACATTATTTCAATATATTCGGGGTTTTACTTATAATCATTACGCTAAAATCATTTATTATTCTCTTTAAATTTATTGAAAGAATCTTCTATTTCTTTATTTATATTGTAAGTAAGTTTGTTTTAAGAAACAAGACCTTTAATAAAGAGAAAATAAGTCAAAAAAATGCTAATATATTCTTTGTAAGCGGAACATTTGTTGCTTTGCTATTGTCATTGTTATTGACATATGGAATGATATGGGGAAAATACAATTTTAAGGTTGAAAAACATGTAATAAGTTTCAAAAATTTACCTAAATCATTTGATGGGCTGAGAATAATTCAGATATCAGATACTCATTTTGGCAGTTTTTCTGATACATCCTACTATAATAGAGTTGTTAATACCATCAACCAGCAAAATGCAGACCTTGTTTTTTTTACTGGTGATATGGTTAACAACGAAGCCAGAGAAGCTGATGATTATGTTTCGATGTTTAAAAGCATAAAAGCTAAATATGGTAAATATGCAATACTGGGCAATCACGATATGGGAGATTACAGAAGATGGTACACCGAATCAGGAAAGATAAGCAACTATTTTGATGTTGTGAAGGTTTATGAAAAGATGGGCTTTAAGGTTATGCTTGATGAAAATACTTATCTTAAAATTAATAATGATTCTATTGCTATTGTTGGTGTTAAAAGTTGGTCGTTGCCACCATTTAAGAAATTCGGTGATTTAAAAAAAGCAATGACAGGCGTGCCTGATTCTATATTTAAAATACTATTATCTCACAATCCCAGCCATTTCAATGAAGAAGTAGAAGCAAAAACAAATATAGACCTAACTTTAGCTGGTCATACCCATGGAATGCAAATGGGTTTTTATAATAATTACTTTAAATGGAGTCCTATTCAGTATGTCTATCCTCATTGGGGAGGGTTGTATAAAGAAGGGGAGCAGTATATTAATGTAAATAAAGGACTAGGCTTTCTTGGAGTTCCTATACGCATGGGAATCAAGCCAGAGATAACGCTTATTGTTTTGAGGAGTAGTTAGTATTTAGTACTGAGTAATTAGTACTGAGTACTCAGTACTGAGCTTTTAGTGTTTGACGCGTAGTTATTGGTATTAATATAATTCTGACTTCTTTCTTTTGCCTACCTCGGTCATTGAGCGTTGAAGTAAACCATTAAATATTTCAATTTAAATAAAAAAAGAGGCTGTCTAATAAGTTTTAAATAGGTTATTTATCTTTATTTTACCCTTTCATTGATTTTGCAAGTTGCTGAAATACAAGTTTTTTTTACCAAAAAGTAACACAAAGGTTTTTCACAAAGGCGCACAAAGGAATAGTTTCTCGCAAAGGCGCAGAGACGCAAATTTTACCACGGAGACACGGAGAACACAGAGATACACGGAGAAATGATATTATGGTTATAGAGGTATAGGGAAATAGGGAATGAGTTTGATGATATTTGCTGATGTATTTTACCACTGGTAAAAGGAATAATGTTTAACAAAAAACCCCCTGCATTGCTTGCAGAGGGTTGGTTTTCTTAATACTTAAATTATCAATTTTAAACAAGGGTTGCGTCGAGGGAAAGTTCTAAATTTATTATATCTCCTGGCTGCACTTCTATTTCATCGCTTTGCTTATCATTAAATGTTTCCTGACTTACAACTACAATGTATTTTCCAGCTACAACATCTTCAAAACAAACCTCTCCGTTTTCATCCGAACTAATTGTCTCAACAACTAACCCATTTACCATCAAATCAGCTATCACTTCTTCCAATAGACTGCCATCTATAGCGGCACTTACAATCAGATTAATGGTTCCAACTCCCTCTATCTTATTCTGTTCACGAGTTTTGCCACGTCTGTCAATAATATTACGTCCATTCCTATATATGTTATAAAAGTCTGGTTCACTTGCCGAAACAACTACCATCATCGGGTCAATTTCCTTTGTTAGAATTTCATTCGCTTGCCATATAAGCTCATTTCATCAAAAAAAGAAAAACCTAATAAACCCGAAGTTATCGAAGCTTTCTTCTACCCTGAACAGGAAGACAAAACATTTTTTTGAAGAAGAAATTATTTCTTGCTAAGGGATTGGACGCTGATGGTGCTAATTGAGTATATTTTTGCTGAATAGAAGCCCATTGAATATTAAGAATTCGTTTTTATTTAATCAAACTGATTCGTTTTGTAAATACCTGCTTATTATGCAAAATTTTAATAAAATAAGAACCTTCAGCAAAATTTGACACATCCAGAATAAATTCATCTGAAATATTTTCCTTCTCTAATACCATGGCGCCAAGAACATTAAAAACCTTAATGCTTGCATTTTCAACATTTTTTATCTTAATAAAGTTTGATGCCGGATTTGGATATATGAAAATATTATTTGATGTTATTTCATGAATATCTATTGGTATTAAATTCAAATCCATTTTTTGTGCATTATAAACTTCTTTAGTTTCAACATCCTGTATCCAGGCAACAACTTCAAAATCATGATTAGAAATGCTACCACCCCATGCAGGATTTAAGTTAAAAGAGACTGGAATATATAGAGTTGTTTGAGAACCAAAATTTAGTAATGTGCCATTCTCATCAGGTGCCATTAACCTGCTAACAAATTCTAAATGTGTTTGTCCTTGCCAGTTTTCTAATATATTCGATTGAGTTACGGCAACATGTAATACAAGGTTATTTGCAAGTGTTTGTGCAAGTTTATATATTGCCATATTCATATTGTAATTATTTCCAATATGTGTTCCGGATATAGTTATTCCAAAAGCTGTTTTTATACTATACTGGGTATTGTAAATCGGAAAGTATACATAATACATACTTGTTGCATTATGTCCACCCACTACTCTTGTTTTGCCATCAAATATTGCTGTAGGCAAACCTGTAACAATGTAGTAATTATTTCTTGCCTCTGATGCCGGGAAAGCATAAGAATCAGCACTATGGTTTTCAACAATTGCAACATTATGTCCATTCGATATTAATTCATTAGCACCCATTGCTGCACCCGGACAGGTAGAACACCATGTTGCAGTTCCTATTTCAACCATCACTTTTTGTTTATTATTCGTATATGTGTAAACCCATTTATTTAGAGTATCGTTATTTCTATATAAATCTCCATTCAGGGTTGTATATGTTATTATTTTGTATGCACAATCTGGTGCAGGTAAAGTATATGAACCAAAACATACATTTGTTGTTGCTCCTGAAGCCAAAGATGCAATAGTTTGTGTATTGCTATATATTTCATTATTTCCAAAATCAGTTATTTTAAGTGTAGCTGGAATATTGATTTCGTTGTTTAGTCCTGTATTTTTTATTGTAGTGGAGGGTATAATAGGTGATGTATTTGATAAAAACGTTGAATTATTTATTGAAACTGGTGAAACATCATGTAAGAATGGAACAAAAATACTAATATCATCTATACACCATTCATCAACCAGAACAATATTCCCCGTGATAAAAAAGCAAAACTGGAAATTAGGATTTCCTGTATTTGCATTGTTAATAACAATTTCTCTGATTTCAGGGTCAATATTTGATGTAGGCATGGACCATACTACATTCCAAATTCCAGTTGTCCCCGTTCTGGTTGCAACACCAATAGTGTATCCTGAGCCATTTTTATCAACCATTTGTCTGAAACGAAGGTTTATTATTTGCTTGCCTGTTAGATCAATTAATGGAGAAACGAATCTGGCTGTAAGTGGATCTTTAGAGATATTTTTTCCATTATAATAAAACCTTAGCTCGGGAGCAAGACCTCCTGCATTGTTGCCATTTCCCAAAGTCCATTGTGTCTGGACATCGCCTTCTTTTGACCAACCTGTTGGTGGGAATGCGCCATTAAAATTCTGTGTTAAAATAGTTTGAGCGATTCCTTTTAAAGTAATTATAATAATTAATATTATTAAAAGTGTTAGTTTTTTCATATTTAAATGTTTTGATTGGTTATAAAATTTTTAGTTAATTATTTGTAGTTTAAACAAAAATATCGACCCCATAAAAAATAATCAAATTTTTTCAACCAACTAACTCAACTACTCAATGCATTGTTAAAAACTATCAATGAACAAAATTTCTTTATTAAATTAGAGAAATCTTTATCAGATAATGTTTGAGCTTTAACAAAGGAAACAGAAAAAGTCAACAAAACCCCCTGCATTGCTTGCAGAGGGTTGGTTTTCTCAATACTTAAATTATCAATTTTAAACAAGGGTTGCATCGAGGGAAAGTTCTAAGTTGATGGT
>DYDE01000027.1:0-16137 GCA_020718065.1 Marinifilum sp.
ATTATAATGATTGAGTATTACTATTCCAAAAACCAGAATAATTATATAAATTAATTTTTTATTCATTTTTACAAATTTAGAACTAGTTATGTAATTCAAATGTTTTACTTAATTTAGAATTTGTTGGAATTTTTTTCAGTTTTCTTAATTACTATGTTTTCAGATTTTTGTTTAATTTTGGAAACAATAATCCTCTATGCTTTTTTTATTATTCATTGTTTTAGCTTTAAAAAAGACTTTGATAGTTCATTAAAACATATGCTATTTATTTTTGTTTTATTATTTATAATTATAGTTGCAATATAACAACCACCGTCTAAAACCATACTTTTATTAGATATTTCATTAATTGTATTAAAATCATTTTTTTCAATTAATTCAAAAGTTTCTTTATATGTATTTTCTAATAAAAAATTAAGAACATTTAAGTCTGAATAATTTTCATTAGTTTTCATAAAATATAAAAATTTATCTCCATATATTTCATATCGTAAATCAATCTTTTCACACCAAATACGACCAATAATAACTCCATTATTTACAAAACTTCCTTCAAAAAAAAATACTGTATCAACACTTGATAATTCTACATTCATACTATCAAGAATTTTCGAAATATTAATTAATTTTGTATTCTTATATAGATTAAAATTTGAAGAGCATTTTTCCTTTTGATGTTCGATTTTTTTTAATATAGTAGTATTCCTATAATGACAACAACTTGCAAAAAAGAAAGATAAAAGAATTATAACTAATTTTTTCATATTTAATTTATTTGTATTTATAAGGTAGACTAAATTCTAAAACATTACGTTTTTTACCATCTTCAAATAAAGAATTAGTAGTAGTTGGTTTTATTATAAATGTTTGTTCATAATATAGACTTTCATTACCATTAATAATAGGAGCAAAGCCACTATAGGAACCATCAGCATTTTGATTTAATCCATAGTGTGTTCTCAAAGGTAGACCATTTTCAGCTCTTAATTGATTTTCTAAATGGGTTGCAAATTTTTCGGCTTGTTTAATATTTGGTTCTACCCAAATATTATAATTTACTGTACCTAAAATTTTATCTAAAACATGAGCTAATTCATGCCCTAAACCGATAAAATTGGGGACTGTTGTATTCCCATTTTGATCCATTCCGCCCAAAGTTGAATATGGATTAAATCCTACATCATAACAATCAGCAACAGTGTTAGAGCTTTTTGAAATATTTACTGTTTGGCCAGATTCTATAATGCTATTAATTAATTTTTTTCCATAATAATGTCCATAAAGTTTATTTAACGCATCAACCGTTTTAAGAACAAAATCATCATTACCATAATAAGCTAACCCAGGATTATAATTATATGTTTTGAATGTGTTTCCATCCAAGTAATTAATTATTATATCCCCATCCGTATTATAACTACTCGAAACATTTGGCATATAAACCGGTCTTGCATCCGGGGTCATATCCGTACCTGGTTTTGCAAACTTATCAGATTTATGACTGCTATAGTTTTGCTGACATGAATAAACACCGGGTTCTTGTTTTCCGTTTCCACCACCTCCTCCCTGGCCTCCAGGCGATTTTGCTGTATTTCCGTTTCCATTATTGTGTGGATTGCCTGTACCTTCCTGACTTGCTGGCGTGCCTCCTGGATCGTCCCATGTCCAATCAGGATGAGATCTTCCATCTTTATCCTTCCAATAACCACTGGGGTCTATAAACATAACAGGATTATTCATACAATAAGAATACCTGTTATAGCTCTGCGTATTTAATGGGTCTTGTACAAACGGGTCGGGACTCAAAAACCTTCCATTCATCGGGTCATATACCCTGCCGTTCATATTTATCAATCCGAATGCATCCAGATGTTCGTGCCCTGTATAACCTCGGTCAAAAAGGAAATTTGTTGCCAGATTGTCATAGCTCCAGTTGGTGGGGTTGCGGCGTTTGCCCCAGGCATCAAAGTTCATTTCCTGCACAATGTTTCCACTTTCGTCTGTTATGCTGTTAAACGATCCCTGTATGTCGGTATGCACATAATACATCTTGTTCTCTCCGTTCTTTCTTTCCATGATACCTACCAAACCGGATGGGGATGCTATATAATGCAATTCTCTTGTTATACCGTTGCTTATTTCTTTTTCGTAATTGCCCACATAGTATTTGCGTTTTTCCAGGTTTCCGTTGCGGTATAGTTCCGATTTTATTCTTTGCTGTCCTGCTCCGTATTGGTGAGTATCCATGTGGAAACGCCACATCACCACATCATCAAATCACCACATCAACTTCATTGTATTAGTAACTTTTCTACAGCATATCCCTTTTCAATCTGTATTTTAACCATATAAACCCCCTTTGCCAAGCCACTCACATCTATTTCCTCTATGTTTAAATTTTGAAAAGTCTTTGATACTAACAACTTTCCCTGTATATTATAGATACTAACAACCGTTTCTTTTTGCAAATCACTTTTGTTTACAATGTTTATTTTATCCTTTGCCGGATTGGGATAAAGCACAAATGCCGTTTTTTCTAATGGGTATTCTTTTACAAATGCACCGCCTCCATTGGTTGTTTTAAGGATTATTCCTCCTGCCCCAACGGCATAGCCTGTTTGTGAATTTACAAAATGGACAGAAACCAAAGCATAAGTTGTTCCACTTGCTTGCACGAACCAGACGTCTCCTCCATTGGTGGTTTTTAATATAGTACCATTCATACCAGTTATATAACCAGTGTTTATATCTGCAAAGTTAACTGAATATAAAATATTGCTTGTTCCACTTGTTTGAGAAACCCAGTTTGCGCCTCCGTTTGTTGTCTTAAGTATTATTCCATCGCTACCAACAGCATATCCTGTATTAACATCTTTAAAGTTAACACTAAATAAATAATTATTAATACCACTATTTTGAGAAACCCAGTTTGTACCACCATTGGTTGTTTTTAGAATTACTCCAGATGCTCCAACGGCATAGCCATTGTTTATATCAGTAAAATATACTGATGACAGGACTGTACTTATACCACTTGTCAATAATGACCAGCTTATACCACCATTGGTTGTTTTAACAATAGTCCCACTGCCTCCGAGAGCAAAACCTGTATTTGCATTTATAAAGTTAACAGAATACAGATCATTGGTTGTGCCACTTGTTTGTGTTGACCAGTTTGTGCCTCCATTGGTCGTTTTTATAATTGTTCCCACATTACCAACTGCACAACCATTATTTATATCTGTAAACCATACTGATGCCAAACTATTTGTTGACCCACTTGATTGTATGGTCCAGCTTGACCAGCCATTTGTTGTTTTTATAATGGTGCCACTCAAACCTACTGTATAACCGGTATTTGAATTAATAAAAAAAACCTCATAAAGGTTATTGCCTTGTGGTAAAGGGTTAATTATCGACCATTGCGCATTGCTATAAAAATTAAAAAATAGTATAATTAAAAGTAAAGTTATTTTTTTCATATGTATATTTTTTTTTGTTTTTAAGGTCATATGGAATGCTCTATAAATAATCATTTCGCTTTGTATGCATTTGATTATGGGCATTTCATATTTCAATTCTTTATTATTTGATAATTAATATTTTTTTTGTTTCAATTCTATTATCTGCCTTAATGTTGACAAAGTAAATACCAGCTTCTGTTTTAGAAGTATTCCACACAATCTTTTGGTTTCCATATAATGTATGGTTATTAACAAGTGTTTCCACCTTACACCCCAGATAATTATAGATCTCTATCAAAATCGTACCTGGTTTGTCCATAACAAACTCAATGATTGCGTTTGTTGTAGAAGGATTGGGATATACCATCAGATTAAAACCAGCTCTTTCATGCTCCCCAATCCAGGCACCTCCGCCATTGGTTGTCTTTAGTATTGTACCAGTATATCCGACTATATAAGCAGTATTTGCAGTTGTAAAATAAACTGAATATAGTATTTTGGTGCTGCCACTTGCTTGTTCTAACCAGTTAGCACCTGCATTGGTGGTTTTTAAAATTACAGCCTGCTGATTTGTACCATCTCCACCAACGATATAACCGGTATTTGCATCTGTAAAACAAATATCATATAAATGTAAATTAGTTCCACATAAAATTGGAGACCAATTTGTTCCTGCATTGGTGGTTTTTAAAAGCGTGCTATCTAAACCAACTACATAAGCAGTATTCATATCAGTAAAACAAATATTACTTAACCACTTTGGGGAACCACTGCTTTGTGCATACCAGTTTGTGCCAGCATTGGTAGTTTTTAAAATGGTACCAGCATACCCAACAATATAACCAGTATTTGCATCTGTAAAATAAACATCACCAAAATAACATATTGTACCATACGATTGTGTTGACCAGTTGAGACCGGCATTGGTGGTTTTTAAAATCACATTTGTATTATTAAAAAAATCGCCTCCAACCACATAACCATTATTAGCATCAGTAAAATAGACAGATGTTAATCTGTTCGTAGTAGTTCCAGCTATTAATGTAACCCAGTTGTTTCCTCCATTGGTGGTTTTTATCATTGTCCCATATTCTCCAACCATATAGCCAATATTGGTGTTTACAAAATAAATACCAAACATATCTGCAGATGTGCCAGCATTTAATGATATCCAATTTACACCAGCATTGGTGGTTTTTAAGATTGTTCCCCCTTTACCAACTGCATAGCCAGTATTTGTATTTGTAAAACAAATATCATATAAATTTTGGGTAGTACCACTTGTAAGAGCTGTCCATTGCGCATTCCCATAATAACCAAACAAAACCATTACAATAAGTAAAACTATTCTTTTCATCTGTGTTTATTTTTTAATTAATATTTTTCCATCTTTATTAAGCTATTCTTAACCAAAGCGTCAGCATTTCCCCTGTCTTCGGTCTTCCTACTTCTGACTTCGGTCTTCCGTCTTCCGTCTTCTGACTTCCGACTTTCACCTTTTACCTTTTCACTACCTTGTATGCCCTCTTCTCCCCCTCTACCCACACCTCCATCACATACACCCCATTCACCTTATCCAATATATCCACCACATTGCTTTCTTTCAAAGTATTTATCTTTAAAACCTCACTTCCGTTTACTCCATATAACTTTATATACCCCTTGCTGTTTCCCAGATTGGTAATATTCACCTTTAGCAAACCATCCGTTGGATTGGGATAGATCGTTATTTCTTTATCTCCCAATTGATCAATTAACTGTGTAGCACTATTGGTCTGCAAAGCCTCTGTTGTATTTTCCCCAATATTGCCAAGCAAATTTAAAGAATCTTTTTCATTTATCTTCTTCACACTTATGGTTCTTGTTTGACGGTTGCCTGCTGCGTCATAGGTGTATGCTATGCTTGTTGTTTCAATTTGAGCAGTTACACTATTTATACTTAGTAGTATAATATTTACAAAAAGGATGGTTTTATAAACATTTATTTTTTCCATATTGTCGTTTTATATTATTTTTTCTATAAAAATCTGATCTATTTTCAAGTATGATTTAGTTAACATCAGAAGCTTTTGTTGTATCTTCCATGCATTCCTTATAAATATATTTTAAAATAGTATCTTTAGAAACATTTAATATGTCTTTTTCTACATATTTTTTTCTTAAATATTTTTCTGTTGTGTATATCTTCTTCTTTTTAGCTATTACCATTAATTCTGAATTATTCTTAATAAAAAACAATTCTTCTGAAAAATTATTTATATTAAAATATATTGGCATTGAAGAATTATTTATTTGTTTTTTAATAATTGATATATACTTTTCGGGATACTCATTTAATGTAAAGCAAATAATAGCTGAAAAAGTAATTCTTTCTTGAATTTTATAACAAATAAAAGCAAAATCCCTAGAATTAATATCTTTTAGTAAATACATTGTTCCTATCCATGTTAATTGTTTATTAAAAATAACTATTCTATTTATAGGTTTGTATTTTATTAATTCTAAATAATAGAAATAATGATTATTAGACTTAGTATCTTTTTCTATATTTGAGATTTTTAACTGAACATTATAAATTGGAATAAAAATTAATGAATCAAAAATATGAATATTACTTTGAAAGAGCTTACTATCTTTTATTTGCTGAATATATTTATTTATAAATGCAATTGCAGGTTTTAAATCGGTATACTCAATATCATTGATATCATTCAATAAAGCTTCTGTTTTTAAACTTTCAAAAGAATATTTTACTTGAGAGCTCGATTGAAGAGTAAAAAAAATTATAATTGTAAAACTTATGATTATGCTCTTTTTCATTTTTTAATAAATTATAGAATCAACTTACTTTCTTTTATTATTAATCAAATGATATTGATAATTTATTTAACTATTTTAAGTCAATTTTCAAATTCAATTTTTGAAAGAGAATCATTATTTAGTTTCCAATAATTATAATCAATAATATCATATTCATTATTCTTCAAATCGTTAGGATTATAAATCCATTTAGTACTAAGTTTCCCTTTTCTATATTTACATATTACACTGATAGATTCGTATTCTACCATACCAGAATATATTTTTTGTTTAAGAGTATAATAATCTTTTTTATTGATTTTTTCAAAGTTTAAATTAATAATACTTGAGTCAATTCTGCTATTATAGCGTACTAATATTATTTCATTTGAATATTGAATTTTATGAGTGGGGTTTATAGCAAGATAATAACAAGGCTTTAATGGGATAATATAGCTCATTGAAAAAGAAAACTGTTCCTTTTTTTTATCAAAGTCATGAATATATACAGCAAAAACTTTATATGTTTTGTTTACTTGTTTACTCAATGAATCGAAGGTAATACAAATATTATTTTTCAAAATCAGCCCTAAATCAAAAGATTTTGTAATGTTTTCGTTATTTTTTATAAAACTACACCCAATTAAAAGTGTTATTATTATTATTACCCATTTATAATTATTTTTTTTCATCTTTATATTTTTTATTATTGCTCATTATTGCCAATTATCATAGTTTCCAACACATTTACCAAAGCTAGTGCCTTTAGCATGTCTATAAGTTGGATTAGATGTTCCGTCATTATTAAAATGAGTATTAGGATCAACTAACCATACATCAGTGTATTTAATTATTTTTGATGTTAATAAACTTTTGGTCTCACCTTGTCTTATAACCCATGAAGGATATTTATTAGAATTTAAATGATCTGTTTCACTTGGGTCTCCCCCCATTGGGTGAGTATGATATCTTTCAATAATTGTATATTTTTCTTCTATTTTCTTCATTTGTTCATGGGTTGGCCAATTAGTTGTTTTTTTATCATTACCAACCCAAGGTTGAACTTGCCAGATTATTTTATTAGGATCTTTATTATCTCTTAACATAAAAGCTCCAATCTCAATTTCACTTCCAAGATTAAAAGAATTTTTTATCATAAAGTCAATTGCATCTTTTTTAGTGGGAAAATCATGCGTTATTGTCGGGTCATCACCTCCTGTATTCCCAGTTTCACCCCCAGACACACCAGCACCCCCATCCGTATCAAACTGTTGAGTAGGACCAGAATCATAAGTAGTAATATTAACTTCTGGATTTATGGGAGGATGTAAATCATTTGTACCTGGTTCCCAATTTTGTGCAGCATTCAAAGCAATTTTCTGATCATTATTATTCATCTCTCTCTCTCTTACCATTTTATCTGTAACCCTATCAGCAGTTGCAATCATGTACATAAACTCATTTATTTTTCTTGCTCTTAAATCTTCATAACTTTGTTGCGACTGTTGTTGTGAGTTGTAATTCTGATAATTATAGTTGATATTAATAGTTGAAGAAGGATTGTTATTATAATTGTGGGCATTATTATTTAAATTAGTTCCCTGTCCATATACATATATAGTTCCCAAAGTAATATATGGAGGATTTTCAGGAGGATCATAACCACTGGGGTCGGTATATAAAATTGGATTATTAAAACAATAGCTATACCTGTTATAGCATTGCGTGTTAAATGGATCATGTACAATAGGATCGGGACTTAAAAACCTTCCATTCATCGGATCATATACCCTGCCGTTCATATTTATCAATCCAAATGCATCCAAATGTTCGTGTCCTGTATAGCCTCGGTCAAAAAGGAAAGTTGTTGCCAGATTGTCATAGCTCCAGTTGGTGGGGTTGCGGCGTTTGCCCCAGGCATCAAAGTTCATTTCCTGCACAATGTTTCCACTTTCGTCTGTTATGCTGTTAAACGATCCCTGTATGTCGGTATGCACATAATACATCTTGTTCTCTCCGTTCTTTCTTTCCATGATACCTACCAAACCGGATGGGGATGCTATATAATGCAATTCTCTTGTTATACCGTTGCTTATTTCTTTTTCGTAATTGCCCACATAGTATTTGCGTTTCTCCAGATTTCCGTTGCGGTATAGTTCCGATTTTATTCTTTGCTGTCCTGCTCCGTATTTATAGAACAACTGCATATTGCCTTCGGTGATGCTGCTTACCTTGCCTGAGGTATTGTACAAAATGTTCTGTCCGTTCACAGGAGCCACAACGCCATCATTGGTAATGATTTTAGTAAAAGCATGTGGTTTGGGCAATTCGTAGCTATAGGTGCCCGCATCGCTTTTGCTTGTTATATTTCCACTAACATCATACGCAATGGTGATGGGTAAATTGTCTTCCACCTCTGTGGACGTCAATCGGTTCAGCCCATCATAGGTAAAACTTTCCGTAAGCATATATCCTGTTCGCATATCTTTGCGTTCTGTCAACTGCATTTTGCTGTTGTAAATATAGGCTAAATTTTGAACATTCCAGTTACTTTCTGTTCCTGTTTTTATGCCGGTGAGCATATGGCTGGTCGGGTCGTAGGTCTGGCGGCTTATCAGTCCATTGCCCAAAGCATACTTTTCTATTTGCCCCAACGCATTCACTTCTGAGCACTGCCATACTATTTGATTGTTGTCTGCCCGCAACATATTCACCAGGTCGCCTGTGCCCGGATTGTAATTATACCTGATGGCAAAGCCCGATGGATAGGTGTATTGTTTCACCCTGCCTATGCGGTCGTACAATATGCTTTTGATATATTCAACGCCATCTATGGTGGTTTTGCTGCTGATGGGCCTGCTATGGGTATCGTAATTGTATTCTTCTGCATATCCGTCAGAAGTGGTAATACTGCTAAGCATACCTACTCCTTTTGTTTTGGTATCGTAGGTATAGTTGGTCGTTATAAAATTGCTGGAGTTTTCTATGGGTTCTTTTCTTTTCACAGGTCTGCCCAGCTCATCGTATTCCATTTCTGTTTTCAGCATTCTTGCATCTGTTTGGGTGAGCAGTTGCCCGAATGCATCGTAGGTATAGGATGTTATACCGGCATCGGGGTCGCTCAATGAAGTTTGATTACCAAATATATCATAGCTCATGCTGCTTATGTTGTTGCTTGGGTCGGTGATGGTTTTTATCAATCCCTGACTGTTATAAGCAAAATTAATGGTTCCTCCATTGTCGTGGCTTTGGGTAATGTTGCCTGCGGCATCGGTAAGTATCCATGTGGAAACACCCATGATGTTGTCGGTAAGCGTGGTCTTGTTCAATTGATAATTATAGGCAATATCCACTGCAGGTCCCTGCACAGTCATCAGCCTGCTGGTCAATGGATCGTAATTAAAGTTGGTCCATTGTTTACTGCCTGCATTGGGTGCGAAATAGGGCAGGCTTTCTTTATCTTTATAACCATAAGCATTATAAGAATAATCCTTGTACAAGGTTTCATTGTTAAAACCCTTCGACTCCATGCGCAGAGGTCGCATCAGGTGGTCGTAATAACTTATTACAGGTGCGCTCCCCGGAGCCTCTGAGCGAATTTTAAAAAGACCAATACTTCCTGTTCCGCTCACCCATTCCACCGTTGCAGTTGCTGTATTATTATCAGGTGTGGTAGCAGTATGTGGTCTGCCAAAATTATCATAGGTAAATTTGCTCAAGTTACCATTGGCATCAGTGCTTGTTAATGCATTTCCAGTTAAGGGATCAAATGTAGTAAGAGCATTATGTCCTTTGCTATTTGTAATTTTTGTAACAAAACGATTTCGTCCGTCATTAAATTCAAAATCCATCCATCTAGTTTCAATATTACCATTGATATTGCTTTTTCCGCTCACTTCCATTCGCCTTGTATTACCAACATCATCATAAAGAAAAGTTGCTGTTGTTTTGTTATCATTGCTTGGTTCGGTAATAGCTGTTTTTAATTTCCCGTTATCATAATAAGTAAATGATTTTGTAGAGCTTACAGATGGCTCACCATTCTTAACAGAAGTTGTTGTTACATTACCTGGTATTCCAGGGATCCAAGAAGTTGCATTATTTATAAGCGTATATGGATAGTATATGGAGTAGGCATACCATTCGTTGGTAGAAGCACTTATTTGTTTTGAAGAAGTACTGGAACTTAATACATTCATATAATCATCGTAAGAAAACTCGTTGGTAACCATAGTGTTGGTTAAATAATTTTTGCTTACTGTTTCATTGGGATATATATAGTGTATATACCAACCACCAAAGAGAAAAGATCGTATATAGTTATTAATTGTAAATTCTGAATATTTTTGATCTGTTTCTGAATTTTGGGTAATGCTGCTCTTTAGTGCTTTGTCATAGAAAATATTGCCAATTATTTCGTAAGTACTTACTGACTGTTTTTTTGTTTGCATATTGGTGATGGTATTTTCCATAAAACCAAGGGAGCCTTTGCCTCTTATATGCTTGGTGAGTCCCTTGTAAAAATATTTTACTTTAACACCTTCATTTGTACCATTATCGTTTATTACATCATGCACCACGCAAAGCGGACCTGATGCATCTGCAAGTGGATATACAGATCCGCTTCCCTTTTCATATATATCCGTATGCAACAGTGTTTTATAGTTTATATCTACTTTCGAATTATATCCGTTAACAATTGAAACGACCTTTTGATCCTTTAGGTTGGGTTTAATATCGTAGCTCCTCAAACCATCGAATATCTGCAAATTGCCATTGCCTGTGAAATCATTAAAAATATAAAACTCCCTGGTGCAAAAATCCATATAGGTATTATTGCTTTTATAAAGTATCAAATCATTATTTTGATTAATATTTTTAAAATTATAACCAGTACTTATTAATATTTTATCTATCCAAGATTGTTTAATCTGCGAACCCGGAGCTTCCTTTGCTCCTCCAAATTGGTTAGCAGCATCAATTATGTCAGATCTGCCATCATTGTTCACATCAGCAACATACAGCCGGTGTATTGTGCCTTCATAATAGGTAATTTTTTCATTATTAAAATTAGTTTCAATGAACTGGTATGAATAATTCCAATCATTTTGATAAAGTGAATAAGGAAGTTTCTTAAAATTATCTATATCATTTCTCACTTCAAATATTATTTTTTTATTACCATTTTCCATTACTTCACCTTTTCCATATGCTATATGCCAATGATAGTCAAAAGTATGAGTTATAAGATCACCGAAGAAAGCTTCTACTCTGGTATATGCTTCAAAATTATAAAGAATATCCGAAATACCATCTCCGTTAAAATCTCCTGTTCTCGTTTCTATTAAGCTGTTATTGCAATCTACACCATTAATTTGTTGATAACCAGTATGCCACTGGTCTTCTAACAGATCATGCAATGCAGCACTTTCCAACGCTTCCCAGGTTGTTACATTGTTTTCTGTTTTAAAATTAACTATTCTGTCTTCCCAAAGCAACTCAGCCCTGCCATCTCCATCAAAATCTCCTGAATTTATATATTCTTCCCTGAATTTCTCATTAAGGCTGCTATATAGATCCCAGCTTCCTAACTCTGATAAGCTCCATTGATTGTTGGTGTTTTTAAAGGTTTTTAGTGTCCATAGAAATGGGTCTATCCTATATAAAAAATCCAAAAATCCATCTCCGTTAAAATCTGCAATGTGTAAACTATAATCGAGCAAATTATTTAAATAAGGTTTGTTATATTGATATCTGTTTGATGATGGAACAAGAATACTGCAAAATGTTAAATTCGGTAAAGCAGTTTTATCATATCTTTTTAATTCATTATTCTCATCAAACTTAAACGCCCTGCATAAAACTATCAATGAATAACAGTCTTTTTTCATTTCGTATCTGACAGATGTAAGAAAAAGCAGTTCATCTTTCCCGTCCATATCAATATCCATAGGCACTACTTTTAATAAATTAACCCTGGTTAAGGTATCATTTCCGGCATTGAGATCACCCAAACAACCATCATTTATTGCAACAAGTTTTTTGTTATTATCATTTATATCATATTTATATATTTTCCATTTCAGGTATTTAATATTACTACTACATTGCTCATCAGAGGGAAATGCTAATAATTCCTTATTCCCATCTCCGTTCACATCTGTAAAATAAGTGGGTCCGTCCTCTTTGTATATATAAAGATCGTCATTCTCTGTTCCATAACGTCCTCCGTCAAAGGTAGTAGTAACAGGTTCCGTTTTTGTTCCCCAGTTAATTACCGTAGAGTTAATACAGCTACCATCACCAGTTGCCAGCAATATTTCGTTCAGGTGGCTGTATAGGTTTTTTGAATACTTAAAATTGTATATTTTCACCAGCTTGCCCTCACAAAAGGTTTTTATTTTTCTTAATATTACATTACTCTGAAACACTGACCCATTCCTATAAGTAGTGTTTTTATCATCGCGAAGGTCATAAAAGAACTTTATTTCATTGTAGGGCGATGTATTCAATATATCATTTCCGGTATAGCTGATGCTCTGTATTCTGTATTCTCCGGTCTCTTTGTGTTTATAATAGTTATATTGTATGTAGTTGCCATTATAATCCTTTATCTTATTAAGCTGCCAGGTATATACTCCGGGTGCACTTGCAACATTGCTTTCAATTCTGGCATCATCGGTTAAGCCATACTCTTTTATCATACCACCTTTGGTCCATACTTCAAAATACAAATTACCACCATTGCTCTTTAGTAATACTTTGGTATAATACTGGCTTTCCGGTCTGTATTCAGATGGTGCAACACCATAGGTGCCACTCACCAAAAGTAATCTTTCTCCATCCAGAACAAACTTATCTTCATTGCTCAAATTCACAGCTGTAATTACCCCATCATGAAATACATCCTTACCAGCCCTGCTTATAGATGAAAACCCAACAAGATCAAATCCCATACCCAACAAGCCATTACCGGCAGAACTGCTGTAGCTGATAGCCAGGCTTGGCACCATGCCATTTGTTCCCGGTGGCACCTCAATGGGTACCTGATAGGTGGCAGATCCCGAACCACTAACATTAAAACTCCCCGGCAAGCTCCCCACTGCATAATTTTTATTCAACTCACGCTCTTCTCCAACCAATTCTTCCTGGTAGGGATGTAGTCCTACTACATTTTCATCCACCCTTGCCCAAAACAAGGTAGAATTAGGAGTAGTTATTGTATATACAAACTCCTGTTTCAGTTCCACATAGCTGCTGGCTTCAAAAATATGCGATCCTGGCACAGGAATATTCAATTCATGAAACCCTGCAGAATGTAACACTTGCCCCTTGCCATTTATTACAAATACAAACAATAAGAAGAATAGCAGCATCGCCCTGCTATATATATTGCATCCGATATTATTATGTTTTTTCATTCCCTTTATTTTTTCAAATTCATTAATAATCCCACTTTTCCCTTTCACCTTTTCCCTTCTATCACTTCTGACTTCCGTCTTCCGACTTCTTTTCACTCTTCACTCTTCACTCTTCACTTCCTCCCTCAACTCCTTCACTTCCTTCTCCAGCTCCATATTCTTTTTATTCAATTGCTCTATCGTCTTGTTCATCTCAATCATATAAAGCGTCATTTCTTCAATTTTCTGAGTGAGTGTATTGCTCATTTCTCCTAAGTTTATTCCATTTTTTTCAACTTCCTTAGCCGAAGGCAAGCCGGGCAAATGTTTATTGGCATTGATGAAAGCTTCTACCTCGCTCAACGATTTAAGGTCATAGTCCTTGTCGAACACAAAATCGCCCCAGGTATTCACTTCCTGTACTTTTATATCGCTCTTCACCCATATTTTGCCCTCACTGTATATTTTAACATTAATATTACTATTGTTATTACTACGAATAACAACATCTCCCGCAATAGTTGCAGCAACATCTCCACCAAGAGGTGCACAATTTATAGCCAGCTTTCCCAATACCTTGAGATCTGCATAATTTATCTGGTTTTGATAAACATTGACCTGATTGGAGTATATGGAAAGAATTGAGTTACCATTATTGGCTCTGAAGTTAAGGGCTGCATTTTGATTATAAATATCGAAGGTAGTATTTACAATACCATCCCAGCCATTGCCATCATCAAAGCTATTTTCCAGCCTTATTACAGGATAATAATCAGCGCCATTTTTTGTTATGCTAATATCAGGGGTGTTTGTATTGGGTCTGTTTATTATCAACTGATTGTTAATTGTTGCAGTGCTGGCGTTGATGGTAAATACATCTTTGTTTTGGTGATTTATTGTTAATCCGCTGCTTGTGTTAACAAAATCAGTTACGACAGGCTCAACATCCTCAAACGAAGTTTCAAAACGCATGGTAGCAGGCTCAGAGGTACTGATATTTTTAACATGCAAACTGGTTTTAGGTAAAACATTGATTCCAACATTATAGTTAGTGGTATATAATTTATCGTTTTCCATCATTTGCCAGTAACTAATGGCGTTTTCTCCTGTCAAAGAAACCCATGTACCATTCTTGTGTCCTAAAAAGTCGCTTCCATCCCACATCACAACGCCATCATCAGCGGGTGATTTTACAGTTGTGCACATTTTTATTTTCCCATTTACCTCAAGTTTTTCCAAAGGTGCATAAGCAAGTCCCACAGCCAGACTGTTTTGTATAAAAACATTTCCTTTTAAAGTAGATGTGTTTTCGACGGTGATTGGTCCATTAAATGTAGAACCACCATCAACCTGAAATTTAGAAATGCTGTTTAAAAAAGTTTCTCCAACCACAACATTTCCTTCTTCCGATATTATCAATCTTGATAAATTATTAGTGCCAAAAAACATGGAACCAAATTCATTATTCCAAATTACAGCATTTTTACTAACAGCATTTGCACCCATTTTTATAATAAGACCATCCGAAGCGGTAGTTCCTGTTGTAGCATTTGTCAGTTGAAATACAGTAAACCCACTATTTAAAACACTTGCACTTTCATTATGAAGCTGAAAATTATTAACAGGAGCATTGGTGCCAAAACCAATATTTCCTGAGCTTGTAATTCGCATTTTTTCGATTTCGTTCGTTCTGAAAACCATATCAACATTATCGCTCGTTCCAAGATAATCTGTAGAAGGGTTTGTTGCGGAATTACCTGTTGTTTTCCACTGTGCTTTTACTGTGTTTACACATAAAATCATCAATACTGTTGTAATAAATAGAATTCGTTTCATTTGTTTATTTTTTTAAATTTATATTTATTTGTCGAATACAATGCCCTTACTATTTTCATAAGTATAAGTAAACATTTGTTAAAGAGCAGATCATAATTATATTATTGTATAAAATTTCTTAGCTAAAATATGTAAAATAAAAACACCTTAAAATTTAATTTATTAACGGTCGTTTTATTAAGTTATCGGTAAATTCAAATTTAATTTTATAAAACAAATTATCTTTCATTTCAAATTTGAAATCATATTTAAAACGCAACCAATCAACAATTTCCGGGCAAATATATAAAAACATTTTAATAATACAAGTAAAAAAACGTATTTCATTTTTTATTTATTATAGTCCGATTAAAAACTTATTATATTCGCTACTTGGCGAAGACTTTTTGTTGAGTATTGTGTTTGCTAACTTTGTCGTTTAACCAAATATTTGGCAGTTTGAAAACTGCTCTTTAATAACGACTTCTTTTGAACATGCTTACATACAAAACTTTGCCTATCGAAGAAATTAAAGGGCATAATATTTTACCCTTACAAGGCTTAGCAAAACGATATTGAAATATGTTTTAAAAAAGATCCCCAAAAATAACCATACTTTCAAATCTGATAAAAAAGCAAAGTGGGAAAAACTAATTAAA
>DYDE01000027.1:16294-21963 GCA_020718065.1 Marinifilum sp.
TAAGTTCATTTTAAGGGCAATGTGGGAATGCACAACGCCCGCCACGAAGAAAAACCCTTCCGCCACAAAAGATAATGCACCTGCCATGAAAAAAACCCTGATTGCTTTCGCAGTCAGGGTTTTCTTTTTCTTTAGATTAGAACTTTCCGTTGTTGTTCTTCCAGGTATCTTTTGCAGGGATTGGTTCAATCACGTCCCAATGCTCGGCAATTTTGCCATTCTCAACACGGAACAAATCGTAAAAAGCGTTGTAGTCCTTTCCGAAATGTCCTTCACTTACCACAAGAACAAAATTTCCTTCACCAAGCACTTTATGAATTTTGTCGTATTTCAGAATGATGCTTTGTTTGCCAAGTGCTTCAAGTGTTGCAACAAGTCCTGAAAGTTGATCGGGAATATTTGGATTGTGTTGAATGTAATTGTCACCATCAAAGTAAGCTGCAAGTTTATCCATCTTCCCGTTTACTAAAATATCGTCAATAAAACTTCTTACAAGCGTTTTATTTGCTTCTGTTTTGTCAAGGTCTTTAATTTCAGTTGCACCGTCAATCATAGTGTGATTACTTGGGTTTGGTTTTGCAGTTTCTTGCAGGTTGTCCCAATGTTCAACAATTTTACCGTCCTCAAACCGAAAGATGTCAAAGCCGATTTTAGGACCAAAGAAGATGTAGTCTGTGTGAGTGAAAACAAAATCTCCGTCCTGAAAGGAACGAACTGTATTTGTCTTTGCAGAGTTGGGGGGAAGCTGCGAAAGCAAAGCACCAAAACCTACTAGTCCGTCAGCAACACCAAGGTTGTGTTGAATGTATTTGTTGGGGTTAATGTAACTAACAGGAATAGTATCGCCTGTTTCTAAGCTTTTCAAAAGAGCAACTACTTTTTGTTTGTTTGAGGTTTCCATCTTTTCTATTTTTTTAATTTTTGAAATTGGCTTGTTTTGCGAAAATGCAGTTGATAATCCAAGCCCTAATATTATGGCTGCACTTAATAATGTCTGTTTCATTTTTTTCTGATTTAATTAGACAATGCAAAAGTGCAATGTTCCACTAAAAGAATAGCGATACAAAAAATCCTTTGAATGATACTTTTACGCCACTATAAAAATTAAAGAGAATAACGCTCTCTAAACTCAACGGGAGTTGAATTGTGGTGTTTGCGAAAATACTTGATAAAGTTAGTTGGTTCGTCAAATCCTAACTGAAAACCAATTTCTTTAACACTTTCGTTGGTGTGTGCTAAAAGTCTTTTGGCTTCTAGCATTATTCTTTCGTCAATCATTTGTTTTGGCGATTTATCCAAAATTTTTGATGTGGCTTGGTTCAATCGTTTTGCTGTTACATGGAGTTGTTCAGCATAATTGCTAACCAATTTTTGCTTGTAAAACTGGGTTTCTAAAAGGTCTTTGAACAGGATCACATAATCAAGATCTGCACCTTTTTTAACTTCGGTAAAATTTTGTTTCCGCCTTTCTCTGTCAGAGTATAACAGCAGATTATGTAAATGATTTTGCAGAATGTCCGATTGATAATTGTCTTTCGGGTTTGCCAATTCAGTTTCCATTTGTTGAACAAGGTCAGCGAAATTGGTCGATGTCTTTTTCAGTTGTAGTTGAGAAACTGAAAACAAATCATTGAATAAAATACAACTCCGCAAAAACTTTGTATCCTCCTCTGATTTGCAAAAGAAACTGTCAGTAAATAGAATGATTTTTCCACCAAATTTAGTTTGATGGTCAAAACGCTGAACCGTGTCCTTGTTGAGAAATATAATTGTGTTGGGTTCTATTTTGACAGGATTGAAGTCAACCAAATGCGTAGGGCTACCTTTCTGAAACCAAATTATATGATAAAATCCTGCTCGGTGAGTAGTAGTTAAAATATTCTTATGTTTCTGGAATATCGTCTCCATGTCAAGAATTTCAAATTCTTGTGGAAGTCCTGTCTTGAAACCATATTTTTTAATATCTTTTGTCAATTATTACTTTAGTTTAATAGTAATTCTATGGTACTTAGGGTTGGCGATAACGTTTGGCAATATACGTAGACCGGGATTTCGGAGCAATTTCTTATCAAACCATTACAAATTTTTGTAAATATACAAAACTTTAAATTACCCACATCGCCCTGCTAACGTATATTGCATGTCATGCATAGGCTGTTAACTAAACATCAATCTTTTAAAACTTTTTCTAAAATTCCTTTATGTGTCATTACTGAAATTGTCTTAAGCATGACATATGATTCTGAAAGATAAATATAACCATTTAAAAATTTGTCGTTTCCTTGTGAATCTTTTAAGATATAGTATTTGTTACCAGACTTATCCCGTGCTATACCAACCAAGTGAGAAAGGTGGTCTTCTGTTGTTGTATAATTATCAAATGATTTTTGGCGCAATTTCTGATTAATAAATTTTGGTTGATTTAGCTCGGAGGGTAAATCAAGTACATTAATGGAAAAATCAATTTGGTTATTGCTGATTAGCGGATATTCTGAAACATCTCCATCCCAAACTAATGAATATCCATTATATAATGCTGAATCTATTACCATCATAAACTCATTGATTGGAAGATTATAATATTCTCCATGATAACAATTCGCAGGTACCTCCAAAAAACATTTTTCATTGAAAGGATGATGGCTATATGATGTTATTTCTATATAATCTTTTGGGTTAATTTTACAATATTGAGCAGCAAAATCTTGCGGAGTAATTGAATGACCTTCATATTCGAATGTTTCCGGAGCTTGTCCCAAATACTCTTCCAAATCCTTTAAAATCGAAATTCGCCACAAAGAATTAATTTTATCAAGCTGTACTATTGAGTCAAGTTTTGTTTTAATGGAATTAACAACTTGAGAACAATCAAGAATCTCTAACTCATTTGGTAATCCATCATATTTCTGCAGAGGAATGCAGCCTCTATTATTGAAAACGTTAAAAGCATGAAATGCAAGTCCTCCGGGAGAAAACCTTGTTTGACCATGCATCCTGACATAATTTTCGGCTTGATTTAAATAATTATAATAGACAAAAAACATTGGAGACAATAATATTTCTTTGTTTTGTATGCGCAATATTTCTGTTTCAATAAAAGAGGTGGTTGCAAAACTCCAACATGCATTTGAAAACTGCTGGTTTTTAACTGGTGTAGTTTCAACAAGCTTTATTATTTCATAGCCTTCTTTATTTTGAGCTGATAAAACAGATGATACTAATAAAAATAGCACTATATATATGTTTTTCATAATTTCAGTTGTTATAAATGTATTGATTTAAAATTTCAAAAATATGGTAATACTCATCGCCAAAATCTATTTCTCCAAGATTTGCAGCCAGTGCAAAAACAAGTTCGTATTCAGGAACTATAATTAATAAGGATTTGCCGCCAACAGATGTACCAGTATGTCCAAAATATGATATACTGTCGTTTATATTTCCTAACATCCACCCAATACCGTAATCGGTAAACTCACCACTGCTGGTTTGCTGGTTTTCGATAAGAACATGAAAGGTCTTTGTGCTTATTACATCAGGATTCAACAAATGATTGCCAAACTTTATTAAATCTGAAACTGTCGATAAATATCCACCGCTTACCAGCTTATAAGTATTGTCAACATATCGGGCATTTACAATTGTATTCAGGCTATCAATCTCATAAAACCGGGAACGATTACTTATATTACTTTCATTAACATCAGGAACTGTAGAACTCATGCCCAGAGGTTTAAAAACAACACTGTCCATAAATGATGCGAAATCTTTTTTTGAAACATCTTCGATAGCTACGCTGATAAGATTCCAACCATAATTGGAATAATAAAACTGTGCATTAGGTTTAAATAGCAAAGAATCATCCTTAAAAATATTTAATCCCTCATGCAAATCTTTGTATTTTCCGGTATTGTAATATTCATTTCCCTTATAATTCCTTATTCCGGCTAAATGTCCACCTAACTGTCTTATTGTTACTGGATATTTCTTTAAAGGGAAATCCAGAACATAATTCTGAATTGGGGCATCGAGACATATTTTGCCTTGGTCTAATAAGTTTCCTATTGCAATTGAACCAAATGATTTTGAAATACTCCCTATTCGGAATTTTGTTTTTAAAGGTTCAACCAGCACATGTTGCTCAAGGTCGGCATATCCAAAACCTTTCGACCAAACAATACTGTCAGAAATACTTATGGTAACTGCTAAACCCGGAATCTGATTATCCTCGACAATTCTTTCCAGGATACTATTTGCAGAATCATTTTGAATACTATATGTAATATTTTGTCCATATAGTCTGGGAAGTAGCGAAATACTGATAATTAAATAAAAAAACGGTTGCGACATAATAAATAAATTTGTTAATATGTCAGCAAAAATAAATGACAGAAATAGATTTTTAAAACATTAGGGAAGAACTGTTAATCTCAGGGATAAACTGTTATTATTGCTAATATTTCTTTAATTTTTCTCTGATAGTTTTTACCATATTGCGTGATATTGGTATAGTTTCGTTAACATGATTTAGCAATAGAGTTGAACCGCTAATGCCTTTTATGATTCTATTGCCCATATTCATATTTACAATATACCCTTTGTGGCACCTTATAAAATTGGTGTATTCTTTTAAATCTTCTTCCACCGATTTTAAAGAGCTTCTTATTTGAATATCCAAAACTTCTGAGTCTTTCAGATAATATATAGTTATATAATTCTTAAAAGAAGTTATATAGATCAATCTTTCAATATCGATACTTATATCATTTGCAGAGTTCTCCGCATGTATTACTATTTCCTGACTAGACGAATGATTACTGTGCTGCATCAGGAGTTTTTTGTCCTGTTTAAACCTATTGTTACTAATTGTAATATAAAGTATGACAGAGGGGATTATCAGGATGGCAAATATGAAATACTGAAATTTAAAAAATGAATCAAATGTAAAAAAGACCTTATTAAAAATAATATCATTAAAAATTGATGAAAATAAGGCAATTGTAAATGTATTGAAAAAGTACCAAAGCACGAATTCTGTTATTGTTAATTTGTGCTTTCTAAAATATCGGATAGCAATTCTGTGGTTTAAAAATAAAACAATAAAAACAATTGCTCCATAACCTAAAGCAACAAAATATCTTTTTTCAATTTCGACATTCCATAGATTAAAGGGTTGAAAAACCGACAAGAATATAAACACAAATGAACCAGTAAAAGCAGCAATCCATACTCTTGATTTTTTTGAATTTGGATATAAAAATCTCTTATTTAAAGCTTTTTTTAGGTTCATGATTTTAAATAACAATTTTTTAGCAACAAGCTTTGTTCGTTGGCTCCAATCAGCTTACGCATAACATATTTATTTAAGTGATTTATCTTCATTTTATTACCTCAACAATACATCAGTTTATTCACTTTATGCAGTTTTAATTTACCTTAATATTTCTAAGCTATAAAATTATACGAATTTATAACAATCAGAAAAATAAATATGTTTTAAAAAATATTCCTAAAAACCAAAATGCTTTCAAAAACAAAAAAAAGCAAAGTGGGAAAAACTAATTAAAAATAAGTTCATTTTAAGGGCAATGTGGGAATGCACAACGCCCGCCACGAAGAAAAATGCTTCCGCCACGGAAGATTTTGCTTCCGCCATGAAGAAAAACCCT
>DYDE01000027.1:21988-37209 GCA_020718065.1 Marinifilum sp.
CCATGAAGAAAAATGCTCCTGCCATGAAAGATTTTGCGTCTGCCATGAAAAAAAATGCTTCCGCCACGAAAGATTTTGCTTCCGCCATGAAAGATTTTGCACCTGCCATAAAAAAAAACGCTTCCGCCATGAAAGATTTTGCTTCCGCCACGAAAGATAATGCTTCCGCCACGAAAGATAATGCTTCCGCCACGAAAAGTTGCCCTTCCGCCACGAAAAGAATTGCTTTGGAAACGAAAATTATCTAGGCTTCCACGATGAGTTATTCACTTTTCATTTCATTTTAAGCTGCTGCCACGAAAAGAATTGCTTCAGAAATGAAAAGTATCTATGTTTTCGCAATGAGTTATTGACTTTTCACTATAAGTTATTCACTCTTTACTAAAATAGGGTAGGGAGTTTAGCAGTTTTTGGCTATGTACCTGAACATATCAAGCCAGTTATCAATGCCGTAGCCATCTCCGTTTCGGATAATGATTACATTTTTGTCGGGATAAACATAAATGAACTGCCCAAGCACTCCTTTCGCATAAAAATCGCCAAGGTTGCACACCCGCCATTGATAATTATAATAAAAACGCTGGGTAGAGTCCTTGCAAAAACTTACCGATTTGCTGATCCAGCTTTCAGGTATCAGTTGTTTTCCATTCCAGTTGCCCTTATTCAGATATAGCCGTCCAAAACGGGCATAATCTCTGGTATGTGCATTGATACAACAAAAGGCTTTAATGGTTTGTCCTTTTTTGCTGTCAAGGCTCCAGCTTGCATTCCATTCCATACCGAGGGGCTGCCATATTTTTTCCTGCAAGTAGTCAGCTGTGTTTTTACCGGTGGCTTTCTCCAGTATGTCGCTTAGCAAAAGAGTGTTAATGCTCACGTATTCGTAATTAATACCGGGCTTCTCTTTTATTTTTATCTTTCTTAAATACTTTTTCAGCTTGGTGCCATAGTAGTATTTTGCAACATCGCCAAAGGGATTTAAATAGTTTTCGTTGAAGTAGATCCCCGATTTCATATTGAGCAGGTGCTCGATGGTAATCTGTTTAAAGCCTTCGCCCTTTAAATAGTCCAGATAATTTGTTATGGGTTCGTTCACACTTTTTATATAACCTTCTCCAATGGCAATGCCAATAAGTGCAGAAACAAAGGACTTGGAAACAGAAAAAGAAGTGAATATGCTTTCTTCTGTTTTGTCGGAAAGGTACTTTTCGTAATAAATGCTGTCGTTTTTAATTACCAGAAAGGACAATGTTTTTGTTTTGACCAGAAAATCGTCGAAATCAGTGAATTTTAGTGAAGTTATATGCTGAGGGAGGCTTGGTTGTTTGGGAACTGTTCGTTCAGCAAATTTAAAAACAGGGCTGCTGTTTTTAATTTCCTTTGAAGGAAATATCTTATAGTCGCTCATATCGGCCGTATTGTAATAAAAGAAGCGACCAACATGGCAGGAGCTTGCTGTTAATAAAATAATAAGAATTGAAACGGTTAAACAACGCTTCATTTTATGTTATTCAAATTTACAATCAATAAGTTGTTTGCCAAATTCCAAACCATAAGCAATGCATTTTTCGATTTCAGCCTTGTGTGGTGTAAATTTAAACTGCAAAGGCTCACCAACAAACTTAAGCTTGAGGTTCTTCAGATTGGTTTCTATTGTTTTAGGACCTTCGCCGCTCCAACCATACGAACCAAATGCACCAGCAAGCTTTCCTTTATCTCTAATAGGGCTTATAAGTGAAAAGGTCTGGTAGATTTGCAACAGAATATTCTGGTTAATGGTTGTAGAGCCAAGTATAATGCCGGAAGCCTGTTCGAGTTTTTCGTCTATTTCTCCCAAAGGCATTTTTTCTATATCGCAAACTTCAACATCAATGTTCCCTGCTTGTCTTATCCCTTCTGCAATCTTCTCTGCAATAACACCTGTGTTTTGGTAAGCAGAAACATAAGCTATAAATACTTTTTGAATGCTTGGTCTTTCCAGGGCTTTTTTGGCATACATTTCAGACAGATCAACATATTTCTTCCAATTGGCAGTTAATAGGGGACCATGTCCTGTGCAGATGGCTTTTATATCTAAAGGACGTATCTTTTCGATGGCTTTCAGCATAAATTTACTGAAAGGTTTAAGAATAACATCAAAATAATATTTAAAAGCCTCATCAAAGTTCTTCACTTTGTCATCATACATTTCTTCCTGACAATAGTGGGAGCCAAAGGAGTCGCAGGTAAACAAAACTTTGTCTTCTTCCAGATAGCTATAGATGGTATCGGGCCAATGCAGGTTGGGAGCGGAAATAAATTTTATCTTTTTGTCTCCAAGGTCAAGGGTATCGCCATCTTTTACTATAAGGTGTTTGAATTCAATTCCCAACAGGTCGTTCAGATATCTGACAGCATTACCGCTACCGACAACAATGGCATTTGGGGCAATATGTAATAGTTTTTTAATGCTTCCTGAGTGATCGGGTTCGGTATGATTTACAATAATATAGTCTATTTCAGCAGGATTGCATACTTGTTTCATTTTGTATAAATAGGTTTCCCAGAATTTTTCTTTTGCAGTTTCGACAATTGCTTTCTTTTTGGCATTAATAAAATAGGAATTATAGGTAGTACCGTATTTGGTTTCCATCACTACATCAAATGTTCTGATATAATAATCTAAAACGCCAATCCATTTTACATCCTTAGTAATGTCGAGTATTCTATTATCTGTCATATTTGTTATTCAATCTTTTAAAGGTTAAAAATCCAATTCAATTTGTTTTCCTTTATCAATGTTCAAATCATCGTCGATGTCATCGTCCTTCGATTCTTTGTTTATTTCTTTTGTTTCGGTGTTTATATCCTCTGAAATTAAGGTTTCTTCTTCGGCAATTGTTTCTTCTTCTAATGGAGTTTCCACAATTTCTGGTTCTAATAATTTAATTTCATTTACCTTAAAGGTGGTCATTCTTTTTCCCCTTGCTTTATAGCTCTTAACGCCTATAAATTCTGCGATTTTTATTTCTTCTTTGGTTTTTTGTCTTTTGTTTTCAGGAATATAAGTAACCAGTAATTCTGGATTATCTTCAATAGATATTAGATTTAAACGTGAATCACTGTGTTCGCCAATAAAATTTCCAGTCCTGTCGGTTGTTTCAATAGAGAACCTCTTGATATAATAACTTTGTAATTCACCATCGAAATAAACTGCCGAAATAATTGTTTGTGGATCGAACTTTTCTATTAAGAGGAGGTCGTCATCAAAATGATTGTTCAAATCGTAGCCAATTAATCTGAACACTCCCGATTTATAAACAGTAAGAATTTTTTCATCATTGGTAAAAACACCCAGATATTTTCCTTTCTTATCGGTATTCAGGCGATTTACCATATCATCATACCAAATATCAAGACCTCCAAGGGTTGAAACACCTTCACCTTTTAAAACGATCTTTCTTACCGGATGTCTGGTGAGTATATTTCCCATCGAATTTCTGCCTTTGATGGCAATTTCTTTGAAATCGAAATAGAAATTCAGCTTCTTTAGTTTTGGTTTGGGTTTAAGATAAACAGCTATTATTTCAGCTTCACCATTTGGGTTTGCAGTGAAATAGAGTACCCTTGAGTTTTCTGTTCCTTTTGTTAAATCATATTCTTTGTCGCGGGTAATACCGGTAACTGCAAAACGCTTAATCATGCAATTGCCCTTGATTCCGTCCTGATAAACCATGTTATAGATGGTACGTTCATCGTTACGGTTAAATATAGCAACGTGTATAATGTCCTTTCCAAGAAAGGATTTGTCAGAAACCTTAGCCACAACAAATGTTCCATTGTTTCTGAAAACAATAATGTCATCAAGGTCGGAACAATCGCAGACATATTCATCTTTCTTTAAAGAAGTGCCAATAAAACCTTCAACTTTGTTAACATAAAGCTTTTGATTGGCAACAGCAACCTTAGCAGCTTCAATGGTATCGAAGTTTCTGATCTCTGTTCTGCGATCTTTGCCCTTGCCGTATCTTTCTTTTATTCTTCTGAAATAAGCAATTGCATATTCGATGAGGTTGTTCAGATCTTTTTCTACTTTGCTTATTGCATCTTCTATTCCTTTGATAACATCGTCTGCCTTGAAAGAATCGAATTTGGAAATACGTTTTATTTTTATTTCAGTTAACCTGATAATATCGTCTCTGGTAATTTCTCTTTTGAAAAGCTTTTTGTATTTACTTAATCCAAGATCAATAGCTTCTAAAACTGCTTCCCATGTTTCGCATTTTTCAATATCACGATAGATGCGTTTTTCAATAAATATTTTTTCTAATGAAGCAAAGTGCCAATCTTCTTGAAGTTCTTCAAGTTTTATTTTGAGTTCTTTTTTTAACAGCTCAACAGTGTTGTTAGTAGAAACAGTAAGAAGCTCTTTCACTCCGACAAAGCGGGGTTTGTCATTTTCAATAATGCAGGAATTAGGCGAAATACCTATTTCACAATCGGTAAAAGCGTATAAAGCATCAATAGTGGTGTCAGTAGATGTGCCTGGTGTTAAATAAATCCTGATTTCAACATTTTCGGCAGTATTGTCTTCGATCTTTTTTATTTTTATCTTGCCTTTATCATTGGCAGATATTATAGATTCAATAAGAGAACCTGTAGTAGTACTAAAAGGAATTTCAGTAATAACGAGTTCTTTTCTGTCAATCTGGGTAATTTTGGCTCTTATTCTAACTTTTCCACCTCGGAGACCATCATTGTATCTGGAGAAATCTGCCAATCCACCAGTAAGGAAATCTGGAAATATTTCTGTTTCTTTTCCCTGAAGGTAATCTATAGAGGCATCAATTAATTCATTAAAATTGTGTGGTAATATTTTAGAAGCAAGACCCACAGCAATACCTTCTACACCCTGAGCTAATAATAAAGGAAATTTAACAGGAAAAGTAATGGGTTCTTTGTTTCTTCCGTCGTAAGAAGATTTCCATAAAGTAGTTTTAGGACTAAAAACAACTTCCTGTGCAAATTTTGATAAACGAGCTTCAATATAACGTGGGGCAGCCGCCGAATCACCGGTTAAAGTATTACCCCAGTTTCCCTGCATATCTATCAATAATTCTTTTTGACCAAGCTGAACCAAGGCATCCCCGATAGAAGCATCACCATGAGGATGGTATTTCATAGTGTGTCCAATAATATTGGCAACTTTATTGTACCTTCCATCATCCAACTCTTTCATTGCATGAAGCAATCTTCGTTGAACCGGTTTTAAACCATCTTTTATATAAGGAACAGCTCTTTCTAAAATAACATAGGAGGCATAATCGAGAAACCAATTCTCATACATGCCCGAAAGATGTGTAATCTTTTTGCGTTCTCCCTTGTTTTCTTCGGTTTTATCAGAAGGGTTTATTTCTTCATAATTATCTTCGCTCAATTCCATTAACAAACCTCCATTTTTTTAAGCTTATGGCGATGCAAAATTAATAAAAAATCATAGTGCTTTTGGAAAGTAGGAATATATTAAGCAAAATATTTATTAACAAATAGAAGTTAATCATTAATAAAATACCAATAATATCAGTTTGTTTAATTGTTTGCTATTTATTCTTAGCCGACTTTAAATGCTCCGCTTTATTGAAACATTCTTTTGCCTTTATCATATCTTTTATACCCATATACGAACCTCCAAGATTAATGTAAAGTTCATAATTTGAAGAATCAAGTTTTATTGCTTTCTCTAAATAAGATATTGATTCGTTAAAATTACCATTTATGCCGTAAGCAACTCCTAGGTTCTGGAGAATCTGTACATCTGTTTTGTTCAAATTATATGCTTTTTGTAAATAGTATATAGCTGATTTTAAATCATTCTTCTGCTTGCCATATATTTCTCCTAGTTTGTTATAAGACTGGTAATAGTTAGAATCTAGCTTTAAAGAAGAATTAAGGAAAAATAAGGCACTATCTATATTGTTTTTTTCGGCGTAAGCCATACCAAGCCAATAGGCTGTTTCTGCTTTTTCTCCTTGAAACTTCAATAGGATTTTATATGATTTAATGGTTATATCATATTTTTTTTTGTTAAATGCGATCTGCCCCAGCGATTTTAAATTAGTGATGGCATAAGGATATGTTTTGCTAAGTCTTAAGCAATTCTCATAACAGTTATTCGCTTGCTCATAGTCTTCAAGATAAACATAATTGCTACCTAGTAATACCCATCCTGCAACATATTCAGGATAGATCTTCAAACCTTTAATAAGAAAAGCTTTGGCTTCATTGTATTTTTTAATCTTAAGATTATCTTCTTTTTCTTTTTTTGCGTCTTCCAGCAATGCATTGCCTGCTGAAACATTAACTTTTGCACTATTCTGGGAAGTTTTCACATCGGTTGTAAATAACGTCAGGTCATTTTTCCAGGCAAAATTTCTTGAAAAGGTTTTAACTGAATACAGCCCAATAATAACTATCAAAATAGTCTTGACTATATTTGGAAAACTATTTTGTAATTTAGATTTAGGAAATATAATCAGCAATAAATATGCTAAGATAAGACAAAACCCAAGCGAAGCAGCAAATACAAATCTTTCATTCATAAAAGTACCCACATTGAAAGCAATATTTGAAGCAATAGAAAGGCAAGCTATATAAAATAAAACACCAAAAGCAATAAAGTTTTTTTTGAAGAATCCCCAAATACAAAATATAATTAATCCTATATATACTAATAAAGGTAAAAAAGCCCTGTAATCCGACCAGTTTATAATAGGGATCTGCTTTGGATAGTAATCATGTGTTAGTGGGTGTGGAAAAACCAATAGTTGAATGTATTTCCATAAAGTAAAGAATATGGTTGCAAATTTCTCTGAGCTTTTAATATGTATATATGGATCATTTAGTAATTCATTTTGTATAACATTATTACCAACAACAAATCCCAATGCTTTGGTTCTTATAATTACAAAGACAATCATTGCAACGAACAAAGGAATCACGGATATGGTTTTCTGTATGAACATTTCCTTACGGAAAAAGTACAAAGTAACAGGTATTACGAAAAGAAATGTGACCACATTCTCTTTAGAAAGCAAAGCAAGTAAAAAACTTATTAATGTTAAGCTCCATAATATAATTTTCTTTTGTTTGTTTTTCGCTGTTAAATATTTTAGAACAAATAAAAAAGAACTTAATACAAAGAGGAGTCCCATTATTTCGTCTCTTCCCTTGATGTTGGCAACAACTTCGGTATGAATAGGATGTGATGCAAAAAGAATTGTTGTTATAAAGGGCAAAGATAAATACCATTCTGCTTTTTGACTGAATAGCAATAATTTTTTTAATGTTAAGAACAACAAAACACAAAGAAAAGAATAAAGAATAACATTGATAAGATGCCCAATAAAGGGATTTAACCCAAAAAGGCCATATTCAATGGCAAAGGATATCTGAGATAACGGACGATACCTTCCTCCCGGCAATAGGTTTTTATTTTCACCAAGAAAACCTACAAAAGAATCTGTTGTTAATATTTTTTTTATTCCGGAAAAGCCTTCTTTGGTAAATTTGTTTTCGGTAATGACAAGCGTATCGTCTAATGTATAGCTGAAGAACAAGGTGTTGCTGTATAACAAAAAAGAGAACAACGCAATAATCCAAATTTGAAAGCGATTTGTTTTTAATGCACTTAGAGGCTTTTTATCATTTAATTCAATTGTAACCTGTTTTGGGTTAGCTTGTTTATTCTTTTTGTGTTTTTGCATAATCGCTACTTATGTTTTTTATTCAAAATCGGGGTATAACAAATACTTTTTCCTGATCTTCTTAAATTTAATAAGGTCAGCCTGCCAGCTTTCGTGAATTTCTTTTTCGTCTTTATTAAGTATAATTTGTTCCTGCAATGTGGATGAGCCAGATAGTTTTGGAAAGAAGGAGTTAAAGAACAATTCCTTTTGTGGATAGTTTTTATAAGCATCTTTCAGGAATAACAAAGATATTTGTTTGTAAGATCTGATCATAGAATCTGGTAAAACGCTCAAATCCATTCCATAACAAGTTTTTCCTTCATACAATGGTTGTTTTGCTCCTGTTTTACTTTGTGGAACAAATGAAAATGTATAATTCTTCATATCAGGATGTCCGAATACCTGAAAAGGTTTATCAGTTCCTCTGCCAACACTCATTATAGTTGATTCAAACAAACCAGTAGAAGGATATAAATAAACAGATTTCATATTTGGCAGGTTAGGGGAAGGCTTAATGGGTAGTTGATAGTAATAAGTATGTTTGTATCCTTCGATAGGAATGTAACTTAACTTGCACTTTATAGAACCTTTAAGCCAACCTTCTTCATTTATCATCATTGCATATTCTGCGATGGTCATTCCATGAACCAAAGGTACCTGATGCATACCTACAAATGAAGTAAGTTCTTTTTTCATCACAGGTCCATCTACATAATAACCGTTAGGATTTGGTCTGTCTAAAACCATAAACTGAACATTATTTTCAGCACAAGCTTCCATCACATAATGCATGGTAGAAATGTAGGTGTAAAATCTAACTCCCACATCCTGAATATCAAAAATAACAATATCAATGTCTTTCAAATCTGTAATTTGAGGCTTTTTATTTTTACCATATAAGGAAATGATGGGAATTCCTGTTTTATTATCAATATTATTGTTGATGTTTTCACCGGCATCGGCATTTCCCCGAAAACCATGTTCGGGACACAATATTTTTTTTACTTTCAATCCTGCACCAACCAAACTGTCAACCAGATGGGTGTTGCCAATCATGGCAGTTTGGTTGGCAACAACAGCAATTCTTTTATTTTTTAATAAAGGAAAATAAAGTTCTGTCCTTTCTGCACCTACTTTAATATCTTTTGGGTAAACTACTTTCCAAACCAAAGTGTCTTTTTTTTGAGCTTGACTAAAACTGGCAGAAAAGAAAAACAATAACAGAATAAGGCTTTTATATTTTATAGTATAAATCATAAATTGTCTTTACTTGAAATGTTTTACAAATTTGGAAAAAAAAGATTAATTATCCTTAAAAAATATTTATAAAGGTTGCTCATAAAGAAATAATAAAAAGATCAGATTTTAACTAATTTTTAGAACCTCCTTTAAATATTGATTTAAATTCTATTTATGCAGAAGTTAATACTTCGTTGTCTGAATTAGGAATGCATATCCTACAGTATAAGTATTTAAAGTATGTTTATCAAAATAAATAATTATTTGTAAATTTTGTAAAATAATTATATATTTGATAAATAAATATTTACTAAACATTAAAAAACATAAAATTATGAAAAGAAATAAATGTTACATTATGCATTGCCTTTTAGCAATTATTGGATTTGTATTATTGGTGTTTTTTGTATTAGGAACATTTTTTGTACACAACCTTTTTAGTGTAAACAATCCAATTTTCTTTTTACATGTTGCAAATTCTTTCTTCTTAATGGCAATTGTTTCGAAAGTACTTTGTAATTGCAATTGTTGTTGTAAAGATGAAAAATGCGATTCAGATAAGAAAGCAGAATAAATTTTTCTAATCTGGTTCTTTTATTTGTATTTGATCAATTTTATTAATTTAAAGTTGGTTAGATGTTTATTTCCAAAATTGTTTTGATGGATCTTTTATCTTAATTTTGATAATTAGCTAGTAGATTTGAGTTTTATATATTTAGAATTTTAATGAGGAAATTTCTACATTTTTTACTTCCTCCTAAACAATGGAAAGTAGCTGTTATTATATTGCTTGGTGTATTTGCAGGTTTGCTTGTATATGCTACTTATATTTCGAAAGCAGGTTCCTATTTATCAGATAAACCTGAAGTTTGTACAAATTGTCATATAATGGCTCCACAGTTCACCACCTGGAGCCATAGTTCACATAAAAATGTTACCAATTGCAACGATTGTCATGTTCCACACAACAATGTAGTCAATAAATATTTTTTTAAGGCTAAGGATGGATTAAGACATGCCACTATCTTTACTTTAAGAAATGAACCACAGGTTATATTTATAAAAGATGCGGGCAAGAACGTGGTGCAACAAAACTGTCTTCGTTGTCATGAACACACAATGGATAAGGTTATAACAAAAAACAACAATAATACTGGTATTAATAAATTATATACAGAAGAAAGACTTTGTTGGGATTGTCATAGAGATGTACCGCATGGAACAGTTAATAGTTTATCGAGCATCACACATTCAATGGCACCACTACCAATGAGTCCTGTTCCGGAATGGTTAAGGAAAATGTTAAGCAATAAATAATAAACATAAATAATATGAAACCTATCAGCGAAAATATTAAAAATAAACCCTGGCTGGGCTGGGTATTGTTTTTTATTACAATGGCAATTGTATTCTTTCTTGGGTTACTTGCTTCGTCAATTATAGAAAGAAGAACTGAAGCAGAATATGTTTATAAACCAAAGATAAAGGTTTCTCAATTTGAACCACGAAATGAAGAATGGGGTAAAAACTATCCCCGTGAGTTTCAATCATATTACCAGACAGCTGATACCTCTTTCAGAAGTTTTTTGAATGGAAATGCATCAATAGATATGCTCGAAAAAGATCCAAATATGGTAATTCTTTGGGCTGGTTATGCTTTTTCGAAAGACTATAATCAAGGAAGGGGACATTATTATGCTATTGATGATATCAGAACAATTTTAAGAACGGGAGCACCTAAAAACGATCATGATGGTCCACAACCAAATACATGTTGGACATGTAAAAGCCCAGATGTTCCTCGATTAATGAATAAGGTTGGAACAAAAGAATTTTATAAAGGAAAATGGTCGGCAAAAGGACCGGAAGTTGTAAATTTTATTGGTTGTGCAGATTGTCATGATGCCGAAACAATGAATTTACGTATTTCGAGACCAGCACTTGTTGAGTCTTTTGAAAGAAGAAGAATGGATATTAAAAAGGTTTCGCAACAGGAAATGAGAACACTTGTTTGTGCGCAATGTCACGTAGAATATTACTTTAAAGGTGAAGATAAATACCTTACTTTTCCTTGGGATAAAGGTCTTTCTGTTGAAGAAATTGAAAAATATTATGATGAATATCAGTTTACTGATTGGACTCATACATTGAGCAAAACACCTATGATTAAAGCCCAACACCCCGATTACGAATTGTTTACTACCGGAATACATTACAAAAGAGGAGTTTCATGTGCTGATTGTCATATGCCATTTATTAGTGAAGGTGGTCAGAAATTCACCAATCATAAAATAATGAGTCCGTTGGGTTTTATATCTAATTCTTGTCAGGTATGTCACCGCCAGAGTGAAGATACATTGAGAAACAATGTTTATGATCGCCAGAAAAAAATATTGGAAATAAGAATGATATTAGAAGACTTACTTTGTAAAGCACATTTCGAAGCCAAATCAGCATGGGATGCAAACGCAACAGAAATAGAAATGAAACCTGTTTTACAACTTATACGTCAGGCACAATGGCGTTGGGATTTTGTTACTGCAAGTCATGGTGCATCTTTTCATGCTCCTATCGAAGTTGCAAGAATTATAGCCAATGGTATCGCAAAAGCACAAGATGCCAGAATTATGCTGGTTAGTATTCTTACAAGTCATGGTGTGAAACTCCCAATCGCACTTCCTGATTTTTCTACTAAAGTTAAAGCTCAGGAATATATTGGTCTTGACATTAAAAAGTTAAAAGAAGATAAACAAGAGTTTCTAAAAGTTATTGTTCCGCAATGGCTGAAAATAGCCAAAGAGAGAGAAAGTAAATATGGAACCAATAATTTTTAATAAATTGTTTTCGATAAGCTTTTAACAAATAATAGATCAATTAGAACGGCAAGTCATCATTTTCACTTGATGGAAGCAAAACATCTTCTTCAGGTGTGCCTGGATCTTTTTCTGATTTTGCATTTGAATTGTCAGCAGTATCTATTTTCCAGGCTTTAACATCGGTGTACCAACGTCCATTAAATTCTCTGCTTTCAATATCGAACGAAATATTCAATTGATTTCCGATTTGAAGTTTATTTGCATCTATTTTATCACCCCAAATGGAAATGCAAACTTTTTTTGGGTATTGAGATTCGGTTTCTACAATAATATCCTGTTTTTTCCAGGGACCATTTTTCCCTTCGCCGCTTTGTAATGGTAGCAATTGTATTAGTTTTGCTTTTAATTCCATGCTATTATCTGATTTAGAATTATTTTAAATTGTTAATTAATTATACATGCTTGTTATCAATGTATAAAAATATGTTTTTTAAAAATTATAAAAGTGCAAAATTAGAATTATTTTATTGAACAAAATCGAAAATTAATGAAATTATATCATAACAATAACATTAATTTTTATTTATAAAATAAAATGTCTAAAATAGGGCGTTGTGTTACGCTGGATCTTTGTCCTTTTAGAAACTTAGCTCAACGACATTGATTATAGAATCTCAAATTTTAATTACTAATATAAAGAATGTTTTTAAATTCACCAGCAGTAACCGAAATAGTATCTTTTAGCGTATTGGTACATTTAAAACTAAAGGTTCCCGATGCTCTATTTTCTGTAACAGAAGAAACAATAATAGAACCAGTATATGCTGTATAGGTATATTTCAGATTGCTTGTAGTAGAGTCTACGTTGGATAAATATATTGCTGTATTTGTAGTTACGGGAGGAGTTAATGGATTTTTATTGAGATCATATGTGCCTGCAGTAAGTGCATTAAGAGTAAGTGCCATACTTTCTTTCACTTCACCAAAAAGCCGTATTCCAGTTAGAACCAGCATGCCATTTTTGATTGTGCCAGCAGGGGTTTGTGCTTCCCAGGCAGTAGTGCCAACTGTTGCTTTCATAGAGCCAATTAATTGTTCTTTAATTTCATCTTTTTCCTTTTTACATGAAAAAATAAAAACACTTACTACGCTGATTGTTATTAATGTTAAAAAAATATTTTTCTTCATATGAATTAAAATTAGTGGATTAAAATAAAATTGATAGCTCTTAGATTTTTCTTTTTTCTTATTAAATACAAATCTACATTTTTTTTATATAATCTACAAATGAAAATATAAAATTAGGTATTACTTGGGTTTTGTTATTTGAGTCCATTCAAAAAGTATTACTTTTGCAAGATTAAACCAATAAATACAATGAATAAAATCAGATTGTTGCTTGCTGAAGATGACCCAAATCTTAGCATTGTGTTAAAAGATTTTTTAGAACTTCAGGGATATAAGGTCTTTTTGTGTAACGATGGTCAACAAGCTACAATAGCATTTAATACACAGCAATTCGATATTTGTATTCTGGATATTATGATGCCCAAAAAAGATGGTTTTACGCTTGCAGAGAATATTCGTAAAACAAATCCTGTAATGCCCATCGTGTTCCTTACTGCCCGCGAACAAAAAGAAGATAAGATAAAAGGTTTTAAAATTGGTTGCGACGATTATATCACCAAACCATTCAGCACCGAAGAACTTAGTTTAAGGTTATTAGCAATTATCAGGCGTTGTCAATTGGGTAAAGAAAATTATATTCCCAAACCTGAAATATTTAAAATAGGTTCATATAATTTTGATCACAATAATCAATTATTGAAATCAGCAACCACCACCTATACCTTAACTAAAAGGGAAGCTGATTTGCTTAAGCTGCTTTATGATAACAAAAACGAACTTATTTCACGCGAAAGCATATTGAAGCAATTATGGAACAACGATAGTTATTTTAATGGCAGAAGCATGGATGTGTTTATTACCCGTTTGCGAAAATACCTGAAAGAAGATGGATGCATTTCTATCAACAATGTGCACGGAAGTGGATTTAAATTTAATATAGAAAAGGAATTATAATTGTTAATTTCGCAGCCACACGAGAGGACTCGTGCGGAAGCGGGTGATTTTTTTTGCAAAATCATCCTTTTTCTTTCTTTATGGTGTTAACAAGCTAATACCAGATAAATCTGCATTTCCTTGTTTTAGAAATTCGTAGGTCATCCGGTCAGCATTGCAGTCTATAAATCGGATTCGTTTCAATTTTTTGTTGTTTTTAAAGAAGGTATTAATAAGCCTTGAATTTTGGAATGCCACTTTATAAAAGGAACAGTCTTCAAAAATACAGTTCTCTAAAGTACCTTCAAAAACCATTTCATCCATATGCATTCCAATAAAAGAGGTGCGATTCCAAACAGCATTGGTTGTTGTGTTTTTTAGAAAGGAGCCAGATTTAAAAACTGTTCCGTTAAAGTTGGTTCCGGAGAAATCACAAGCCTCTATATTGTTTCCCGAAAATTGAGCTTCTTGAAATGAACAATCTCTAAATAGATTGTTGCTTAGGTTGGAACTCTGAATGTGGCTGCTACTGATGTCGGAACCAGAAAAGTCGCAACTACCAACATTATTCTTTTTTAGAAGAAGTCCCGACATATCTGAACCTACAAACTTGCAATTCATCATATTGGAAGAACTAAATTTTTCCTGCAGGTTTTTCAAACCCGAAAAGTCTGCATCCACCCAGTTTCCAGACGACATATCCCAGCTAAGCTTATTCCCTGTCTTGCTAGTAGGCAGGTTTTGCTTTTCGGATGGCAACTCCATCGATTGCTTAATCGAAGACTCATCTAATGTTGTTTCAGTGAGCTCAGATTGAATATTATCTGAAAAATAGTTAAGGTCAACATCTAAAATTTTTGCAAGCCGGTTAAAAGTAATGATGTCCGGAAATGATTCTCCGCGTTCCCATTTTCCAACTGCTTGCGGGCTAATAAATAGACGTTGAGCAAGTTGTGCTTGCGATAGGTTTTTTTTCTTTCGTGCTTCAGCAATTTTGTTGCCAATGATCTTGTTTTCCATAGGTGCTATTTTTTTGTTTTATTTTTTTTTGACAATACAAAGATATTGGGATTCATTTCCGGAATCAACAAAAATACAGATACTTTTAGTTGTAATTACACTATTTATAGTTGTTATTTAACAACCATCAGTTGTTTATGCCGGCATTTTTTTACACAGTTTCACTATGGTGTTAACTTTCTGTATATAAACAGTAGCGGATTTGTGGTTACAAATTTTAAAACTCAAAGCTAATCAATAAAAAGCACAAGCGGTTAGAGTTTACACCCGAACCGCTTTTATTTATACGGGACTTCTAAAAATTGCTTTTTCTTCGTTGGACTTCAATTTTAAAATTATTAACGAATTGTTTTATTTTATA
>DYDE01000151.1:0-2157 GCA_020718065.1 Marinifilum sp.
TGTAAAAATATAATAATTCAAAATAACATTAAAATAAATTTGATTTAATAAGGAAAAAACAATTATTTTTGCTTTTATTTATATTTATTCTAAATTGTGTTTTGTAAAAAATAATGACATTACTTGATTTAAATGATGGTGAAAAAGGCATAATTGTCAAAGTAAAGGGCAGGGGTGCATTTCGTAAGCGAATTATTGAAATGGGATTCATTGTTGGAAAAGAAATTATTGTCATTAAAAAAGCACCTTTACAAGATCCTATAGAATACAATATAATGAATTATAATGTTTCTCTTAGAAGCAGTGAAGCAAAACTAATAGAAATAAGTGAAAAAAGCGAAGAAAAAATTTCAATTCCTAATGATTTTTTCAGAACGATTCTAGAGGATAACTCAAATCAGAAACTAAGTTCAAAATTAAAAACAATAAATGTTGCTCTTGTTGGAAATCCTAATTCAGGGAAAACGACTCTTTTTAACTATGCATCAGGCTCGAGAGAAAGAGTTGGAAATTATAGTGGCGTTACTGTAAACTCCAAAGAAGCAAAATTTAAACATAAGGATTATACATTTAATATTGTTGACCTTCCAGGTACTTATTCAATTTCTGCTTTTAGTCCTGAAGAAATATATGTAAGAAATTATATTTTTGATAAATTACCTGATATAGTTATCAATGTTGTAGATGCAACGAATATAGAACGTAATTTATACTTAACAACGCAATTGATTGATATGGACATCAAGGTTATTATTGCGTTGAATATGTTTGATGAGCTTCCAAAGAAAGGAATTAACCTAGATTATGTTTCATTGGGAAAACTAATGGGGATACCAATAGTTCCAACTATAGCATCAAAAGGTTCTGGAATTAATGAATTATTTGAAAGAGCGATCTCTGTTTATGAAGATAGAGATGATACTCTGAGACATGTCCATATTAATTATGGAGAAACGATAGAAAAATCTATTAAGAATATTCAAAAGAAAATTAAAATACCAGCCAATGCTGATCTTACAGATATTGTTTCTTCACGGTTTCTTTCTATTAAGTTAATAGAAAGAGACCAGGATGCTATAAAAACAATTTTTGAAAGGACCACTAATTCGAATGAAATTATTGATACTGCTAATAATGAATCCGGTTATGTGGAAAAGTCATATACGGATAACAGTGAAACAATAATAACTGAACTAAAATATGGTTTTATTGCAGGGGCATTGAAAGAAACATATGTTCAGGATGCCACAGAAAAGAGAAAAACGAGCGAAATAATTGATACTTTTCTTACACATAAATTGTTTGGATTTCCGATTTTCTTTTTGTTTATGTGGCTGATGTTTGCTGCTACATTTACTTTGGGTTCATACCCAATGCACTGGATTGAAAATGGAGTAGATATGTTTTCATCATTTATATCAGGAATATTAGCAGAAGGTCCTTTAAAAGACTTAATAATTAAAGGAATTATAAGTGGAGTTGGTGGTGTTATTATTTACTTTCCAAATATATTGATATTGTTTTTGTTTATAGCTTTTATGGAAGATAGTGGTTATATGGCACGAACAGTGTTTATAATGGATAAGTTAATGCATAAAATCGGACTGCACGGAAAGTCGTTTATACCATTATTAATGGGGTTTGGTTGTAATGTGCCAGCTATTATGGCATCAAGAACAATTGAAAATAGAAATGATCGTTTGCTCACTATGTTAATTAATCCTTTTATTTCATGTAGTGCCAGACTTCCTGTTTATGTGTTGTTTATTTCTGCATTTTTTCCAAAAAATCCAGGTACAGTATTATTTATTATATATTTAATAGGGGTATCAATTGCTATTCTTTTTGCTTTAATTATGAAAAAAACAATATTCAAAGCAAAAGATACACCTTTTGTTATGGAACTTCCTCCATATAGAATACCTACTCTTCGTTCAATAACAATACATATGTGGAACAAAGGCTCTCAATATCTGAGAAAAATAGGAGGTATTATTTTGTTGGCATCTGTTATTATCTGGGCATTAAGTTATTATCCTTCTACTTCAAAATATACCGAAGAGCTAAAAACAAATCAACACACAATAAAAACTAAATATGATAAAGAAATCAGTTTATTATTACCTAACGATACTATTACTCGAAACAAACTATTAA
>DYDE01000151.1:2166-9546 GCA_020718065.1 Marinifilum sp.
ATTCTGAAATAAGTGGCATTTCGTTGATAACTCAAAGTAAAATACAGGAAAATTCATTTATAGGTAAAATGGGTAAATTTATTGAACCTGCGATTAAACCATTGGGTTTTGACTGGAAAATGGGAATAAGTTTAATTTCCGGAGTTGCTGCAAAAGAAATAGTAGTAAGTACTATGGGTGTTCTTTATCAGGTAAATGATGATAGTTCAGATAAGGATGTTTCATTGATTAAAAAATTGCAAACGCAAAAGTATCAAAGCGGAATTAATTTAGGCAAGAATATATTCAATCCATTGGTTGCATTTTCCTTTATGGTTTTTATACTACTTTATTTTCCATGTTTAGGAACAATAACCGCTATTTCTAAAGAATCAGGAAGTTGGAAATGGGGAGTGTTTGTAATCTTTTATACTACTTCAATTGCCTGGATAGTTTCTTTTTTGGTATTTCAAACAGGAAGTTTATTTTTGCATTATTAATTTATTTTACGAATTGAAATATAGATAGATTATAACAAAATTAATTTGGATTTTCAAAATAAAACCCATCTATTATATCTTTTATTTTCTTTAGCATTGCTATTGGTAAGAATTCCAATCATTGGTAAAGTGGTGAAAGTATTTTATACGATGATACATGAATTGGGGCATGCTATAATGACAGTTATTACAAGTGGAGAAATAATATCTATCAGTCTTTTTGCAGATACATCGGGTAATACTATTACTAAATCAAAAAGTAAATTTGGCCAATTTTTAATTGCAATTGCTGGTTATCCAGTTGCAGCAATAATGGCTTTTGTGTTTTTTTACCTCATTCATAAAGGGAAAACAAATGTTGTTTTATTTATTTTTGCAAGTATAGCTCTTGTCGAACTGGTTTTCTGGATTAGAAATATTTATGGTATTTTATGGTTGATTGCATTTGTAATTTTATTGTTATTGGTCTATAGAATGGAAGTTGAATTGTATAGTTATGCCATAACTGTATTTTTTTCTTCTGTATTATTAATAGAATCGATTATTTCAACTGTTCAACTGTTATTTATATCTATTAAAAAACCCTTAAATGCAGGAGATGCAGCAAATCTTAAAATAATAACATATATACCTGCTTTTTTTTGGGCTTTTTTCTTTTTTTCAATTTCTGTTATTTCAATTTACTTGTGGATAAAATTATATTTTATCAATTAAGAATTATATGCTTCTAGAAGGCGAAATATATAACTTTCTTGTTTGCAAAACTACTGTTTTTCCGGATGGAGAAGAATATTATGTGCTAGAATCTCCATTTAAAACAAAACATCTATTATCTAAAAGAACATATTTTCATTACAATTTTTGCCTGAATAATGAAATAAAATGTAAGGTTGACAGAATTAACTGTTCTTTGCGAATTTTTCTTGAGCCAGAACATCCTGTTTACAAAATTAATGGGGTTTATGAAATGAATTTTATCCGACAGGATAATACAATAAACTCAAAAGGTGTAAAAAAAGATACAATTATCTTAAAAGATATGGCTGGGATTGAATATGTTTGCATTGATAATAGCAATTTTTCAGATTTTTCTGTGTTGTCAATTGTTAAATTCAAGTTGTTAAGGATAAAAAAGGCTATTTTTTATATTCAGATTATCTAGTTAAATATAAATTTCTCATTTAAAATTGAAAAAATAATAATTGGTCTAAAAAATTATTATTAATATTGGTATAGAAAAATTTAAAAGAGAATCTGTAATTTGTATAATATATAAATTATCAATAACATGAAAAAAAGCGACTACACTCGTTCGACTAAAGAATGCCGATTTAGTGATTTTAAGTCTGGTTTTAAGCAAGCAGTTAAAAAGTATTCAGAAGAACATAAATTAGGAGATATTGAAAAAGAAATATTGCATTGCTTTGAAACTACAAATAATAAGAAAGTGTTTCTGGGAAGAATAAAAACAAGTTATACTGAAATATGTATTACTAAAAGGTTTTTATTTTGGAATGTTGTCAAGGATGAAACTGATATTGGAACTGCAGGAGCACAATGGAATGATATTTCTGAAATTTTTGATTGGGAGACTTCTGAGATGGGTAAAATGTGTGAGGATCATGGGGTAAATATTTTTGGATTTATTTATTTATCAAGTCATCGTTCGAGTTGGTTTATTGGACTAAGTGATGATGTTGCAGGCAAAAGCTGTAGAAAACTGTTAAAGGAGATGATTATTAAAAAATAATTATTAATAATGGACGCAAGTATATTTCAGGATAAAACCGAACAACCTGACATTGGTATGTTAAGAAATGCAATTGGAAACGCATATGAATGCTGGGAAGCTGTAAAAAATTATGTTTTTGAAAAGTATCCTAAAGCATTGGAGGAATGGAATTTTGCCAATAAGTATGGATGGAGTTGCAGATTGAAAGATAATAAACGTGCAATAGTTTATCTTTTGCCTCGTGATAAGTTTTTTAAAGTTGCATTTGTATTTGGTCAGAAGGCTTATGATGAAATTATGAGCAGTCAAATTGCAGATGAAATTAAGAAAGAACTTCAAATAGCAAAAGTATATGCTGAAGGACGAGGTATTAGAATTGCAATTACAGATGGCCAATTAATACCAGATATAAAAATGTTAGTGGATATAAAATTAAAATATTAAAAATAATAATATGATAAACATTGAAGCTTTATTTAAAATATCCTATGGTTTATACATCGTTTGTTCTGGTGATAAAACTAAGGGCAATGGTTATGTTTCAAACACCGTGTTTCAGGTAACTGCTAAACCAGCCAGATTTGCTACTTGTTGTAATAAAAATAATTATACATCTGAGCTGATAAATAAATACGGTTGCTTTTCTGTTTCGGTACTACACAAAGAATCATCATCGGAAATTTTTGCCAGATTTGGTTACAAAAGCGGTAAAGATTTTGATAAAATGGAAAGCATGCAGTTAAAATATGGTGAAACTGGTGTGCCAATTGTAATGAATGAAACTATTGCTTTTTTAGAGTTTAAAGTTGTTCAAACAATTGATTTGGGAACACATTTAATGTATATCGGTGATCTGGTTCAATCGGTTATTATTGATGAAACCAAAGAACCAATTACATATCTATATTACCGTGAAGTTAAAAAAGGAGTTGCTCCCCCAAATGCACCAACTTATATTGATAAATCAAAACATGAAACTAAAGTCGTTGAATCAACTCAAGCGAAATATAAATGCAATGCATGTGGGTATATTTATGATGAGTCTGAAGAAGGAGTGAAGTTTTCTGATTTGCTTGATGATTGGGTTTGTCCTTTATGTGGTGCAGAAAAAGAAGATTTTATGGAAGTATAGATTAATTTACAAATAAAAGGCATATTTATTGAATTATTTGAATCTGGTTATTATATAGATTATTATTACAAAATTGTTTAAATTTACAAAAAAGATATATTTTTTGAAATGATATAACGGTTTTAAAACTTTATTTAATATGGAAAATACCTATAAATATATTTTAATTGCAGCAGCATTTATGATTGCTTTTCTTCTTTATTTTTTTGGAATTAGAAAATTATCATCAGCAAATTTGAAAAATAAGGGCTTTTTTATGACAACATTATTGATAGCACTTGCTTCAATTGGATGCAATTTCACCAGTTCTGGTAATAATGAATCAAATACAAATAAAATGGATAATATATTTGGAAAAGATGATTCGAAACGAATCATAGAATTGAACAAAACAAAGGAATGGAAAGAGTTTAAAACTTTCTGGAAAAACCTCGACAACATAGAACCTACAAAAGGTGCAGAGAACAATGAATTTACACCATACATTTATGCTGAAAATGAAGATTATGATAAGAAAAACAAAATAGTAGTAAGTCTTCGTGAAAAAAACGAAGAATTAAAAAACAGTTTATCTGAGCTTGTAAGAAAAAATCTTCTTGACCCTCTCGAACCTATTATTCTATTTGATATGTGCAAAGCACGTATAGATTATATTTATTATGGAAATGTAAGTATGATGACTCGAATGATGCCTATGCCCGGTGTTTATGAAAAAGAGAAAACTATCAAGATGTTGGAATTTAAAATAGATACTTTGTTGAAACTTGAAAGAAAAGGAAAGATAGATACCACAGAACTCAAGCTTGCTCTTAGCAATATTCAACTAGAAGTTAAAAAATTTGGTGTCTTAGAGATTTTGGGCAAGGGAAAGATGTTGCAATATTATTATAGGTCAAGTAATTTAGATAATGAAAATCCCCAAAAAGATACACTGACTGTTTTTGACAAGAGTATTCTGGATTTTGAGAATGCATATAATGAGTTTATGAAAACTTACGATGCATCTAAAGCTGATAAGCAACAGAAGGATATGTATGATAAATATGTTTTAGTGAAAAAAGAACTGGATACATTTATGAGTATTTATCCTGAATTTTGTGAGTTGATAAAAGACCTGATTGTTAATGTCTGAAGCATATTTTATATTTGAACTAACCACCCGTTGCAACCTCGATTGCATTTATTGTTATAATGTCTGGAAACAAACCGAAACATATCAACAAAAAGATTTAACGCTCGCTGAAGTTAAAACAATATATACAAACATAAATAAAGATGTTTCTATAAAAGGAATTACATTGGCTGGAGGAGAGCCTCTTTTGAACAAAGAGATATTTCAGATTGCTTCTTTCTTAAAATCAAAAGGTGTTAAAACAGCTATTACAAGCAATGGGCTATTGTTAAATGACGAAAATATCAAACAATTAATTGATTGTGGTGTTGATCATTTTGAAGTTTCATTGCCTTCGATTGAAAATAACACTTATGATAAACTTTGTTGTTCAAAGGAATTAAAACCCGTTCGTGCTGCTATTCTTAATATCAGAAAATACAATGTAAAACTGACTGTATCAGCCGTTATTACAAAGTACAATATTGAAGAAGTATATAATATCATAGAATTAAGTGTTGTTTTTGGGGCAGATTATTTTTCATTTAATCGTTTTGTGCCTGGAGGTAAAGGATTGACAAATGGTGAAATTTTAGGTTTAAATAAACAACAATTGATGCAGGCACTTGGTGAAGCAAACAGGGCTGCCAAGGTTTTTAACATTCCTGTTGTTGTTGCAATTCCAGTGGAACATTGTCTTTGTGATACAAAAACATTTAGAAATCTTAATTTTGGCACCTGTGTTTGTGGAGATTATAAGTGGGTAGTTGATCCTTTTGGAAACCTGCGAACTTGTGAACAAAATCCTGCAATTATAGGCAATCTTCTCGAAACTGAATTTAATACACTTTCTCAAAAAGATATTGTTTCACAATTTAGAGAAAGCAATTATAATACTGATTGCGCTTCACAAACTTGTTTTGCAAATTGTGGAGGAGGGTGTAGGTATTGTAGATAAACGATTGTAATAAAAAATATAATATTTTAGAAATATATTCTTAATCCCAATGCTCGGTGAAATCTTATATTATTACTCTTAGAGGTGCTACATAAATGAGTTTGGATGTTTACTCTTGTAAAACAAAAAAAGTCCCCACTCAATCAACAAAACGGAGACTTTCACTAACAGGTAATTCTAAAATTCAAAAAAAATAGTTTCCCGCAGATTTCTCAAATATTCGCAGATTGATTTTAAATACATTGTACTATTTATTCTGCGAAAATTAGCGAAATCTGCGAGAGAAATTTAATTTTTAGAACCCCTCCTAACTACAATTAAAAAAAAGAACTTAAATTAACGAAATTTCCACATCCGATTCTTCGGTATCGCTAAGGTTTACAATAAACAAATAACGATTGGTAGCATCGCCCAACTCGAAGGCATTGCATTCTTTCGTTTCGTCGGGCTGAATAATAAATTTTGGTTCTGTAGGAGGTGCATCTATTGAACCACCTGTGTATATACCCACTGCAGCATTGCCATTAATATAAAAAGAAAATTTTGTTGTTGAAGTAAATGAGATACCAGCTTCTTTTCTTTCATTTTCTACCACATGAACGGCATATACATTGGTTTCCTGTTTTTCTTTGCTGTTTTTCTTCTTACGAAGGAGACTGAGTGGAAAGAAATGTTCTATATGTTCTATGTTTTCGTAATGATGATCCATTAGTAAACCAAGATTAGCATACATTATATTGCCAACTGCCACACGTGCCTGCTCCAGTTCTTCCGAAGCATCTTTAATTGCTGTTTTTTTTGCATGATGTTTGGTAAGTTCTGCTGAAATAATGTCGTAAAACGCTTTTATCTCTGTTTGCAATGCTTTAAGTTCAGTAATGTCATTGAGTCTGTTTATCAGTGAAGACAGTTCATTTATTCTTTCCATATATGTTCCTAAATAAAACAATCTTTTTCCTGTTGGGAAAATTGCTAAATATTCGTCTGTATTTTTCAGGTAAACAACCTGCACTTTTACATCCCATGCGAGCAGTTTTTGTGCCAATTCTTTAAAATAAGATTTAACTTTTGATGTTTCTCCTTTCAAAGTTCCTTTTATGGTTGTCCATTTTTCATATTTCTCAATATAATTGGTGTAGAGACCATGAAAACGGTTGTACAATGTCAGAAAAAAAGGATCTGACTTTTTACCAAACAATGCCGAATCGTGATGTTCAGCAATATTCAACATGCGTTTAAAACTTTTTTTAGTTGCGTTTAAAAAAACGTTTAAAATAATACTCCATAAATTACTCATAGTTGACAAAATTTAAATTAAACAATACGTGAATTAAAAATTATTTTTTTTGATAATAAATTACTAACGCTGATATTTTATTTTTATTGTATGTTTTAAAAAAAAATATTTTTCCTGTAATCTTTTTTATTAAAAATTTTTCTGTTTTCCCATCTATTTATTCTAAAATCAATTATTTTAATTGTGGTAAAACCCCATTGTTATTGCTATAACGCTTGTTTTTTATTTTTATTGTATGCTATTAAAAAAATATTTCCTCAACCGTCTTTTTTTTATAAAAATTTTCTGCTTTTATCTGTTTTTATTTTTGAAATCAATTATTTTAATTGTGTTAAAGTCCTATTGTTATTACTATAACGCTAATGTTTTATTTTTATTGTATGCCGATAAAAAAACATTTTAAAAACAATTAAAAAATAAAAACCCATTCAAACAGATAAACCAGAAAAATTATTTTTTATTGCATCACTTCAGAAAAAAAACAAAAAATCATGTTTTTTGACACATTTAATCAAGTCAGAATTTATTGAAAATGTATTTTTCATACATTCCGTCAAAGCAGATTAATAATTTTCATCATTTTTTATATCGTCTGACATGTCAGATTGACAATTTTTGCTGTTTTTTATATCGTCGGACATGGCAGATTGATAATTTTTGCTATTTTTTAT
>DYDE01000152.1 GCA_020718065.1 Marinifilum sp.
AAAGCTCGCCCAAATGCTTGTAAAGACAAAAGAGGCAGATTGAGGGTTGCAGCAGCTATTGGTATTTCTAATGATTGGCAAAATAGAGTTGAGACACTTGTAAAAGCTGGTATAGATGCGATTGTAGTTGATACTGCTCATGGCCATACTAAAAATGTTATTGAAACTGCAAAAACCATTAAAAAGATTTATCCTGAAATTGACTTAGTTATAGGCAATATTGCTACAGCTGAAGCAGCTAAAGATTTAGCAAAAGCTGGTGCAGATGCAGTTAAAGTTGGTATTGGACCAGGTTCTATTTGTACTACAAGAGTTATTGCAGGAGTGGGCGTTCCTCAATTACAAGCTGTTTATAATGTTTCTCAGGGATTAAAAGGAACTGGAATTCCTATTATTGCTGATGGTGGTATTAGATTCTCCGGAGATATTGCCAAAGCAATTGCAGCTGGAGCTGATACAGTAATGGCTGGTTCTTTATTTGCAGGAGTTGACGAATCACCAGGAGAAACTATTATATATGATGGAAGGAAATATAAATTATATAGAGGGATGGGCTCAATTGAAGCAATGCAAAAAGGTTCTAAAGATAGATATTTTCAGGAAAATGAGGATGATATTAGAAAACTAGTTCCCGAAGGTGTGGTTGGAAGAGTCCCCTATAAAGGAACTTTATCTGAAGTTATTCATCAGCTTTCTGGCGGATTGAAAGCGGGAATGGGATATTGTGGTGCAGAAACAATAAAAAAACTTCAAGATGCAAAATTTATTAGAATAACTAATTCAAGTATCAGAGAAAGTCATCCGCATGATGTTACTATAACTAGAGAAGCTCCTAACTATAGTAGATAATTTAAGAATTTTTAACATTATATTTTTTTTAACATATTACTAAAAAATTATATTTGCAATCCATTTTAATCCATTATAAACCTTAAATTAAATATCAATATAATTATGAAAAAAAGAGTAAAAATTGTTTTCTTTATTTTATTTGTGTTTGTTTTAAACAATAGTTTTGCACAAAATGACCCTGTCTTAATGACAATTGGGGGAGAAAAAATTACTAAATCAGAATTTGAGAGTGTGTATCACAAAAACAATGTTCAAAAAGATACCATTAATAAAAACTCACTAAATGAATACTTGGACTTATATGTTAATTTTCGTTTGAAAGTTAAAGAAGCTGAAGAAATTAAACTTGATACTTCTTCTTCTTTTATTAACGAATTAAGTGGTTATAGAAAACAATTATCGCAACCTTATTTAATAGACAAAGATGTAAATGACAATTTGCTTAAAGAAGCTTATGAACGTATGCATTTTGATATTAGGGCGAGCCATATTTTAATAAAAGTTGCAATAGATGCTTTACCTAAAGATACCCTTATCGCTTATAATAAAATTATGGAAATTCGTAAAAGAATTTTAAAAGGTGAGCGTTTTGAAAAACTTGCAGAAGAACTTTCTGATGATCCATCTGCCAGAGATTTTACTCAATATGCTCAAGGTCCAGTAATTAAAGGCAATAAAGGTGATTTAGGTTACTTTACAGTATTAGACATGATTTATACTTTTGAAAAAGCAGCTTATAATACCAAAATTGGTGATGTTTCAATGCCAATTCGCTCTGATTTTGGTTATCATCTTTTAAAAGTATATGAAAAAAACCCTGCAATGGTTCAAATTAATGCTGCTCATATTTTGGTTAAATATCCAGAAAATGGAACTGCTGCAGATTCTCTTAATGCAAAAAATAAAATTTTTGAAATATATCAGAAAATTAAAAATGGTGATAGTTTTGAAACCCTTGCTCAAACCTTTTCTGATGACAAAGGTTCTGGCTCAAAAGGTGGAATGTTACCTCCATTTGGTGTAAACAGAATGGTGCCCGAATTTGTTAAACCAATATATCAACTTAAAGCAAATGACATTTCAGAGCCTTTCCAATCACGTTTTGGTTGGCATATTGTAAAAATAATTGATAAAAAAGGAGTTGGCACTTTTGAAGATGTTAAATATGAGTTGAAAAATCGCGTTACAAGAGATAGTCGTTCATTAATTTCAAAAGAATCAATGATTGAAAAAATTAAAAAAGAATATAATTTTAAAGATTATCCTGTTACAAAGGAAGATTTTTTCAAAGTAGTTGACTCTACTATATTCCAAGGGAAATGGGATATTTCAAAAGCCAAAGATTTAAATAAACCAATGTTTACTTTATCTGATAAATCTTTTACTCAGCAAGATTTTGCCCAATATCTTAACAGATTTCAAGGTTCAATGGCTCCTAAAGAAATACCAAACTTTGTAATTTCATCATTTAACTCATTTGTACAGGAATCATGTCTTAATTATGAAGATTCTAGATTGGAAACAAAATATCCTGAATTTAAAGCATTAATGAAAGAATATCGTGATGGAATTCTTTTATTTAATCTCACGGATAAAAAGGTTTGGTCTAAATCTGTATCTGATACAATTGGATTAGAGAACTACTATAAAGCAAATATTAATAATTATATGTGGGGCGACCGTTTAGATGCTGTTATTTATACTTGTGCGGATGAAAAAATTGCGGATGAAACACGTAAATTATTAAAAGATGCTGAGAAAAAAGGAATATCAAATGATAGTATTTTGAAAATCATTAATAAAGACTCTCAATTAAATTTACAAGTAAAAAGCGGTTTATTTGCTAAGGGAGATAACTCAACTATCGATCAAATTAATTGGCAAAAAGGAACAACAAAAAACATTATTGTTGATAAAAGTGTAGTATTTGTTGTAGTTAAGAAAAAAATAGATGCCCAACCTAAAACTTTATTGGAAGCAAAAGGGTTAATTACTGCTGATTATCAGAATTATTTAGAAAAACAATGGATAGATGAATTAAAAAAGAAATATCCAGTTAAAATAAATGAAGACGTAGTGCCTACTATTAAATAAAAGGCTTTTTTAATAAAAAATATTTATAATGCTGAATTATCATTGAATTCAGCATTATAATTTTTATAAATAGCATATTAAACTCAATAAAATTGCTTGTAAAAAATAAAACCATATTATTATTCTTGTTAATTTCTGTTTTTATATTTGCTTGTAGTAAAAACAAAAATAATGAAAAGAAAATTGCAAGGGTGTTTGATCAATATCTTTACGAATCAGACATTAATGGCATTGTGCCAGCAGGTACAAACAAAAAAGACAGTATGCAGTTTGTTGCAAACTATATCGACAATTGGACGAGACAACAACTGATTTATAAACAAGCTGATAAAAACCTCCCTGTTGAATTAAAGAATTTCGAAAAACAAATAAATGACTATAAAAACTCGTTAGTAATTTATGCTTATGAAAAAGAGCTGATAAAACAAAAGCTAGATACTGTTGTTACTGATAAAGAAATTGCTTCTTATTATGAATCAAATCCAAATAATTTCGAGTTAAAGGATAATATTGTAAAAGTAATTTATGTTAAATTGCCCTTAAACTCATCAGTAATGTCAAAAGTAAGGGTATTATATAAATCTGATAACCCAAATGACAAGCAGGAACTAACCGGTTTGTGTCAAAAATATGCTGCCAATAGTTCGCTTGAGGATGATACTTGGTTCTTTTTTACTGATCTTTTAAAAGAGATTCCCATTAAAACTTATAATCAGGAAGAATATTTAAGTAACCACAAGTACATTGAAATGCAAGATTCTCTTTATAATTATTTTGTTAAAATAAATGGTTTTAAAATAAAAGAAAGCACTTCTCCCCTTTCAATGGAAAAGGAAAATATTAGAAATATTATAATAAATAAAAGAAAATTAAAACTTATAGAGGATATGCATAAAGATACTTATATTAAAGCTCAAACTAACAAAGATTTTGAAAAATATTAAATAAAAAATTATAAAATATACTCATGAAAAAAACACTCTTTATCTGTCTTTTTATTTTCGGGTTTTCTTTTCTTAAATCAACAACAGCACAAATTAAAATTATCGATCAGGTGGTTGCAGTTGTTGGAAGCAAAGCCATATTATTGTCTGATATTGAAAATGAATATTTACAATACATCGCTCAAGGTTTGATTCCAAATGATTCAATAAAATGCAATCTTATAGAAGAATTGATGTTTCAAAAACTATTACTAAATCAGGCATTAATTGATAGTGTTACTGTTGGCGATGCACAGGTTGAGTCAGAAATGAACCGTCGTTTAAGATATTTTATTGATCAGATTGGTTCTCAGGAAAAATTAGAAGCATATTTTAAAAAAACAATCCTTGAAATAAAATCCGATATGCGACAAAGCATAAAAGATATGCTTATTACCCAGACAATGCAATCAAAAATCACCGAAAAAGTTACTGTTACTCCATCAGATGTATTTACTTTTTTTCAGAATATACCAAAAGATAGTATTCCATTTATTGAATCAGAACTTGAAATTGGAAAAATAACGAAGATCATTCCAATTAGCGAAATCGAAAAAAACGTTGTTAAAGATAAATTAAATACAATAAGAGACCGAATTGTTAAAGGAGAAGATTTTGCCACCCTGGCAAAGTTATATTCCGAAGATCCTGGCTCTTATAAGAAAGGCGGAGAACTTGGTTTTTATGGCAGAGGCGAATTATATCCCGAGTTTGAAGCTGTTGCTTATGGTTTAAAAGAAAACGAAGTTTCGTCAGTAATTGAAACCAAAGCAGGATTCCATATTATTCAGTTAATAGAAAGAAGAGGTGAGCAAATTAACGTACGACACATTTTGTTGCAACCAAAAGTTTCGGCAGATGCAATGTATAAAGCAAAACTTGCTATCGACAGCATTGCAGATCTGATTAATAAAGGAACAATTACTTTCGAAAATGCAGCATTAAAATATTCTGACGATCCAAGTAAAAATAATAACGGAATTATAGTCAATCCTCAAACTGGCTCAACAAAATTTAAAACCAATGAATTAAAAGAAATTAACGAATCTGTATTTTTTATTGTTGATCCTATAAAAGTTGGCGAATTATCAAAGACTACGCTATTAAAAAATGAAGATGATAAACAAGAATATTGTATTTTATATGTAAAATCCAGATCAACTCCTCACAAGGCAAATCTTAAAGATGATTATGGTTACATTCAAAGTCTTGCACTGCAAAAGAAGCAAAATGAAGCTTTTATAAAATGGGTAAACAATAAAAAAGACAATACTTTCATCAACATTATGGAACCCTTTAGAAGCTGTAAATTTAAATACGATTGGATAAAATAATCTTTTTTAAAAGTTAATATGTTTTACAAATCTGATGTAGAAGCTGTTGATGCCTTGGTTGATAAATTTAACAAGCTTAAAACAGAAGTTGCCAAAGTTATTGTAGGTCAAGATGAAATTGTTAAAAGCCTGATAATATCTATTTTCAGCAGAGGTCATTGTCTCTTGGTTGGCGTACCTGGTTTAGCAAAAACATTAATGGTAAATACACTGGCAAATGCTTTGGGCTTAAAATACAATCGCATTCAGTTTACCCCAGACCTGATGCCTTCCGATATTATTGGAACCGAAATATTAGATGAAAACCGAAAGTTTAAGTTTATTCAGGGTCCCCTATTTACCAATTTCCTGTTGGCAGATGAAATAAACCGCACACCACCCAAAACCCAATCTGCTTTACTCGAAGCAATGCAGGAAAAAGCAGTAACCACAGCCGGATGCACCTTTAGATTAGACAATCCTTTTTTTGTATTAGCAACCCAAAATCCTATAGAACAAGAAGGAACATATCCTTTGCCCGAAGCACAATTAGACCGTTTTATGTTTAATGTCTGGCTCGATTATCCCTCATTTCAGGAAGAAATAGACATCGTAAAGAATACTACTACCGATACATCACCAGAAGTAAGTAAAATACTTGAAAAAGAAGAAATATTGTTTTTTCAGGATCTTATAAGAAGAATTCCTGTGAATGACAACATTCTTAAATATGCTGTTTCTTTAGCGGTAAAAACCCGTCCCAAAGCAGACAAATCCAATACGTATGCAAATAATTATTTAAATTGGGGAGCAGGTCCAAGAGCATCTCAATACCTTATTATTGGTGCAAAATGCCATGCAGCCTTAAGTGGCAAATATTCGCCCGACATTGAAGATGTTAATGCAATTGCACTACCCGTCTTACGCCACCGACTTGTTAGAAACTACAAAGCCGAAGCCGAAGGTATTGGTGTGGATGATATTATTTTAGAATTATTGAAATAATTCTAAATATTGTTTAAGAACCCGTAAAGTGAAGGCTCTTATTATTAAGTCTAACACTTTAACTTACATTTATAATCAATTAAGATAATCTTTAATTTTCAATGTATCTTCTAATTGCAAATGCCTTATTTCTTTTATACTTTTGCTTTCTGTCTCCACAAGCACCACATTTATCACATTAATTAACAACCTATCTAACTCTCCTTTGTTGTCTTGGTATATTTTTACTTTATTTACAAGCTCGTCAGGAACAATTTCATTATTGCTTGAGATAAAAGTTAAATATTTAATGTTTTCTTCATTTATTGACTGCGAAATGAGCATTAAATATTTTTGCATACATCCATCACAGCCATTCTGAGAAATAAGTACATACGTTTGTTTGCTGTCTTGAAGCGATAAACTAAACTGCTCTTGCAAATACTGATTAAACTGTTTGCTTTCTTTGCTATATGGTTTATTTTTACATGCAACCATTGCAAAGCATAATAAAAAAAAAACCGTAATAAATTTTTTTTTAATCATATTCTATATCTATTAGCGTGTAACAACTTTTTTTACTGTCTTTTTGCGTTTTATTCATCAAAAGCAAACCTTTCGATATAGAAAGAATACCTCTTCCTGGATATTCTTTTGGATCGATTTTGATTTCTTTTATTTTATTTAGATTTTCATCCAAAATAATAATTGACCATACTTTATCTTCAGGAAGGTTTTTTTTATTTTCTGAATCAAATTCAGCCATTGTATGTTCATAAATTCTATAGTATTTTTTTCTATAAGTATCATAATATATATTAGAATATCCTGACTGTATTTCATAATAACGCATCACATATCCAATATCCATAAATTGATTAATATCGAATGGTTCAAATTTTTCAGCAAATTTGCTTTTGGCTTCAACTACTTTTATCAAAGAATCTTCCTGGTAAACATATAAATTATCATCTTTTGCGAATGAAAAAACAATTCTGCCTTTATTATCAATGCATGTAGAAGGCGGGTCTCCGTAATAATATTCATTTTGATAAAAAGCAGGAAAATTACCACAAGACTTATTAAACTTAATAGTATCACAATTTAAGTCGCCTATTAAATAAGTAGGAGCATCAAAGATAGTTTTTAGGGTGGCTTTATTTTTATAATCAAAGCCTTCTTTATAGCAGGATATATAAATGTTATTACTATTAATTAATACTCCATTAACCCATCCCTCTGGTGACAATTTACATCCTTGGGGGTTTTGCTTTTCTATTACCCATTTTCTAGTTATTTCACCCTTGCTATTTAAACGATATGTATTAAATTTGATTACATCAACATAATATATAGTATCAAAATTTTGTATATAACAAGGAAAAAATGGGGTAGATTCTGATTTTTTAATCAATGTATCTAAAACCATCATTGGCACAGACAATATTATACTATCTGTAAGTATATCTTTAAATATAATTTTTTTTTCTATGGTGTTATAATATATTTGTAAATCTTTGTTTTTGTCAAAAGCTTGCATATAAGAAACCATCTTCATATTTTTAAAATCTGGCATTTTAAAACAAAAAGTCCCTTCTGTTTTAAATTTATCTTTTGTTGAACATCCTAGTACAAAACATAATATAATAATTAAAATCAATTTAAGGTTTAAAAAGTTAATCATATTTAATGGTTTATTTTTTATTAAAAAAAACAAATTATCCAGTATTTTTTATTTACTGGATAATTTTTATATATTTATTTTTACAAATTAGGTATTTGCAGTGCAAAAACTATACCCTCTGTGCCATCAGTATAATAAGCAAGATATATATAACGTGGGTTTTCTCCTACACCATTATCATGTTTCACAAGAAAAACTTCATTGTTTTGCAACATACTTAAATTATCAGCAGAAAGGTTAGGAAATAAAACACTCCAATTACCATTTGTAAAGAAATCATCAACTGTTCCTTTAGAAATTGAATTATCTAAGCTATTTATAGAATTTTGCGCATTTTCAGCATCCCAATGTCCAACTATTACTACTACCGATAAACAATTACCTGGAACTCGCGTACACTGATAGCTCCAAGTACCTCCCCAATTTGGCACTTTTTTTAATATTTTATATACTTGACCACCAGGTTCAACTTTAGAATAATTGTTATTTGCTTGATTATTTGTAACAGTTGGTTTCACAGCTTCTTCTTTTTTACAAGAAACCATTACTACCAATATAACTGATAAAACTAAAATTATTTGTTTCATATTTTTAAATATTTTTTAATGTTATAATTTTTTTTACTTTTTACATTTCTGTTGTCAACAATAAAAAGTTTTGTTTTTGTTTTTAGTTTTGGTAGCCGCCCTTGTTTATCGACCTAAACAAGGGCTTACCACAATAAGCCTTTTTTGATAGATATAGTTTAACAGTAAATATCTTAAATTTATAAGACTATACATTTGTTGTTTAGCGTATAAGTTAGTTTGGTAAAACAAATATAAATGTTTTTTAAAAACAAATACCAATTCAATAAAAATAATTATTAAACAAATAATAAAATATCTCATTTAATAGAAAGCATAAATAAATATTGTTCTTCAATCATAAATCGGGAAATCGTTATATTTAATGTTTTTATAAATAAAAAAAGAGTGCATTCCAATATACTTATTATCAGCTCTGGAAGGTATTGCCAAACACCTGAGAAGGACTGAAATAAGCAAAAGGAACACACCCTTAATGGATGTGCTCACTCAAGCCATTTCTCCCTTCTCATTAATTTTGGCTTTTTCCAGAGAGAAATTTCTTAAAGTAACACTATATTATAGTTTTTCATTTTATATTATCACATTTATATGCTATATTTATTAACTTACATTTTATCGGAGTAAAAGTAAAAATAATTCATTATAAAAAAAATATTTTTTTCCAAAGAGAAACATTTCCAAAATGTTTCTCTTTTAACATCAAAAACTATATTAGCAAAACAAACCTTTAAAATTACAACCAAATCGTAAATCCCAAATCGCAAATAAAAAAAAGACCCACCAGATTTTCACCCCCAGCAAGCCTCTATTAATCGATAATTGTTAACTGATAATTGTTAATTGATAATTGAAATTGTACCTATTCACTCTTTATCTCCTCCTTTTTCTCGATCTCAATATCCAGTTCCATAGTAACACCAGCATCAATATCCAATT